>NZ_JAKRFV010000015.1:0-95468 GCF_022347945.1 Pseudoalteromonas sp. MM17-2
GTTGCAGCCGCAGCTTCGGTGGTATGTTTAGCCCCGTTACATCTTCCGCGCAGGCCGACTCGACTAGTGAGCTATTACGCTTTCTTTAAAGGGTGGCTGCTTCTAAGCCAACCTCCTAGCTGTTTTAGCCTTCCCACATCGTTTCCCACTTAACATACACTTTGGGACCTTAGCTGGCGGTCTGGGTTGTTTCCCTCTCCACGATGGACGTTAGCACCCACCGTGTGTCTCCCGGATAGTACTCATTGGTATTCGGAGTTTGCATGGGGTTGGTAAGTCGGGATGACCCCCTAGCCCAAACAGTGCTCTACCCCCAATGGTATTCGTCCGAGGCTCTACCTAAATAGATTTCGGGGAGAACCAGCTATCTCCCGGTTTGATTAGCCTTTCACTCCAAGCCACAGGTCATCCCCTAACTTTTCAACGTTAGTGGGTTCGGTCCTCCAATTGATGTTACTCAATCTTCAACCTGCCCATGGCTAGATCACCGGGTTTCGGGTCTATACCTTGCAACTCAACGCGCAGTTAACGCTCGCTTTCACTACGGCTACCCTATGCGGTTAACCTCGCTACAAAATATAAGTCGCTGACCCATTATACAAAAGGTACGCAGTCACCCTCGAGGGGCTCCTACTGCTTGTACGTACACGGTTTCAGGTTCTATTTCACTCCCCTCACAGGGGTTCTTTTCGCCTTTCCCTCACGGTACTGGTTCACTATCGGTCAGTTGGGAGTATTTAGCCTTGGAGGATGGTCCCCCCATATTCAGTCAAAGTTTCACGTGCTCCGACCTACTCGATTTCACTTATTAGACATTGTCGTGTACGGGACTATCACCCTGTATCGTGGCACTTTCCAGAGCCTTCCACTAACATCAAATAAGCTTAAGGGCTGCTCCGATTTCGCTCGCCGCTACTTTCGGAATCTCGGTTGATTTCTTTTCCTACGGGTACTTAGATGTTTCAGTTCTCCGCGTTCGCCTCTTACACCTATGTATTCAGTGCAAGATACCTGCAAGCAGGTGGGTTTCCCCATTCGGAAATCCTGGCCTCAAGCGCTTTTTACTAGCTTGACCAGGCTTATCGCAAGTTAATACGTCCTTCATCGCCTCCAACTGCCAAGGCATCCACCGTGTACGCTTAGTCACTTAACCATACAACCCAAAGTAGTTTGAGAATCACTTTCGTGATTCAAAGTTTTTATCAGCTTTCCAAATTGTTAAAGAGCAAGAGAATAACTTCTCAGAGTTAAAAACTCTCAGCATTACCGCTTAGGTAAGAGTGTTTATCTATGAGAAGGGGTAGTAAAGTGGTGGAGCTAAGCAGGATCGAACTGCTGACCTCCTGCGTGCAAGGCAGGCGCTCTCCCAGCTGAGCTATAGCCCCACATTACTAGGATACATGAATTGTTTTTAACCGGTCTTTGCGTTGAGGCAAAGTGGTGGGTCTGAGTAGACTTGAACTACCGACCTCACGCTTATCAGGCGTGCGCTCTAACCAGCTGAGCTACAGACCCAAACAATCATGTTTGTTCTCTAATTTCTAATCAGCAATCATCTGTGTGGACACTGCGAACAAATCAGTTCTAAATCGTATAAGGAGGTGATCCAGCCCCAGGTTCCCCTAGGGCTACCTTGTTACGACTTCACCCCAGTCATGAATCACTCCGTGGTGATCGCCCCGATTCCGACTTCATGGAGTCGAGTTGCAGACTCCAATCCGGACTACGACGCACTTTAAGTGATTCGCTCACCTTCGCAGGCTCGCAGCACTCTGTATGCGCCATTGTAGCACGTGTGTAGCCCTACACGTAAGGGCCATGATGACTTGACGTCGTCCCCACCTTCCTCCGGTTTATCACCGGCAGTCTCCTTAGAGTTCCCGACCGAATCGCTGGCAACTAAGGATAGGGGTTGCGCTCGTTGCGGGACTTAACCCAACATCTCACAACACGAGCTGACGACAGCCATGCAGCACCTGTCTCAGAGTTCCCGAAGGCACCAATCTATCTCTAGAAAGTTCTCTGGATGTCAAGTGTAGGTAAGGTTCTTCGCGTTGCATCGAATTAAACCACATGCTCCACCGCTTGTGCGGGCCCCCGTCAATTCATTTGAGTTTTAACCTTGCGGCCGTACTCCCCAGGCGGTCTACTTAATGCGTTTGCTTTGGAAAACAGCTCCGAAAAGCCGAGCTCCTAGTAGACATCGTTTACGGCGTGGACTACCAGGGTATCTAATCCTGTTTGCTCCCCACGCTTTCGTACATGAGCGTCAGTGTTGACCCAGGTGGCTGCCTTCGCCATCGGTATTCCTTCAGATCTCTACGCATTTCACCGCTACACCTGAAATTCTACCACCCTCTATCACACTCTAGCCTGCCAGTTCGAAATGCAGTTCCCAGGTTAAGCCCGGGGCTTTCACATCTCGCTTAACAAACCGCCTGCGTACGCTTTACGCCCAGTAATTCCGATTAACGCTCGCACCCTCCGTATTACCGCGGCTGCTGGCACGGAGTTAGCCGGTGCTTCTTCTGCAAGTAACGTCACAGATGTAAGGTATTAACTTACACCCTTTCCTCCTTGCTGAAAGTGCTTTACAACCCGAAGGCCTTCTTCACACACGCGGCATGGCTGCATCAGGCTTGCGCCCATTGTGCAATATTCCCCACTGCTGCCTCCCGTAGGAGTCTGGGCCGTGTCTCAGTCCCAGTGTGGCTGATCATCCTCTCAAACCAGCTAGGGATCGTCGCCTTGGTGAGCCATTACCTCACCAACTAGCTAATCCCACTTGGGCCAATCTAAAGGCGAGAGCCGAAGCCCCCTTTGGTCCGTAGACATTATGCGGTATTAGCCGTCGTTTCCAACGGTTGTCCCCCACCTCAAGGCATGTTCCCAAGCATTACTCACCCGTCCGCCGCTCGACGCCAGAGGTGCAAGCACCTCTTCGTTTCCGCTCGACTTGCATGTGTTAGGCCTGCCGCCAGCGTTCAATCTGAGCCATGATCAAACTCTTCAATTAAAAGTTTTTTNNNGTTATTATTTTTACTTTTAAAAAAGTAAAATCAAAACAGCTCAAGGCTGAATCTTTTAATAACTTATGGTCACTCAGCTCAATTGAGACTCTAAATTTGCTTGCGTCATCTAGCTAACTAGAATCGGCTGTTAGAACTCAATCTGCACGAGTGCCCACACAGATGATTGCTTCATATTTTTAAAGAACGTTTTAGGCTTTCGCCTCGGAAGCTTTGCTCCCGTTCAGGGCTGCGCATTATACGATTTCCTGATTTTGTGTCAACACTTAATTTCAAGTTTTTTAATTCACTTTAAACTAAGTTTTATCTGACTCTCTAACACCGCGTTTAGCTCGTTATCCGTTGCTGTCTGCCGTGTCAGTGGGAGCGCATTATAGGGAGAAACAAAATCAACGCAACCCCTTTTTTACTAAAAACCGCAAAAAAACGTTAACCCAAGCTCAAGCGTTCAAAATACCAACAAAACAAAGGTAAACGAACATCGATTAGGCTGTTTTTTGTGCTCTTTCCTTAAGGCGGCCTATAAGTATCGAACAACTACACTAAAGATCAAGGTAAGGCTTATAAAAAAGTGCACCTAGCGTGCACTCCTTTATTTCGATTGCAGCGTATTCATTTCTTAATACAAGATACTATATAGTTTACGGCGGTATTGAGCTGCTAGGGCGTCGCCCTCAGGTAGGCTAGCAATGATATCAAGGTAGGACTTCTTCGCATCGCCAAAATTAAGATCTTTGTTAAGCACTTTAAACAGTGTCGCTAGCGCGTCTTCTTTTTTACCCGCTTCATTGAGTGCCACAGCCAAATTTACTTTTGCCTCAAGGTTTTCAGGTTCGTTATCGACGGTCTGTTGCAAAGCTTGGATCTCTGGTGAGTCCTGCGCTTGTTCAGCAAGCTCTAGCTTAGCTTTAATATTGTTATAATATGCATCCTGCTCGACTAGGCCTATGGTTTCCAATAACGCTTTGGCGTCATCAAGCTTATGTATTTGGATGCAAATATCAGCCAACACCAGTTTGATACGACTATTATTGCTGTCTATATCATACGCCTGTTTCGCCAGTTTAAAGGCCTCGTTATGATTTTGGACCATCAATGCATCTTTGGCTTGTTGCAGCAACATATCTTGTGGTTGTGGTAAGTGCTTTTGCAGTGCTTCTTTAATTTGCACCTCGCTTTGTGGCCCTGGGAGCATATCTACTGGTGCTCCTTCTTTTAATAACACCAAAGTAGGCAGCGCTTGTAAGCCAATTTGCTGCGCTAATTGACCCGCCAATGCTTGCTGTGTGTCACAATCTAAAGTTGCCACGACAAGATGCTGCTGATATTGCTGCGCTATGCCTTGTAAAATACTGGCCTGTTCCTGACATTCCGGGCTTTGGGCGGAGTAAAAGCTCAACGCCACCAACTTTTCTTGCGAAGTGTCGCCTAATACTTGCTGGATATTCTCTGCCGTCAATTGAATTTGATTCGTCATGCTTATGTTGCCATCTCACTATAATTACGCTTTGATATGGTGACTAACATAACAATTACAAGAGCAAGGATCACCCATGCAATTGCCCACTTCTTTCACCGCTCTCAGTGCTGCTTTACTACTTGCATGCACATCAACAGCAGCACACAGTATAGATGTTAAAGATAGACTCCCTGAGCTTGAAGCCTTCTATGTTGATTTACACCAATCACCAGAGCTGTCTTTACACGAACAGCAAACCGGTGAAAAACTGGCCAGCAAACTGCAAACTTTAGGGTTTGATGTGACCAAAGAAGTAGGTGGCTACGGCGTCGTTGGTCTATATAAAAATGGCTCTGGGCCGACCGTTATGATCCGCACCGACACCGACGGTTTGCCAATCGTCGAACAAACCGGTGTGAGCTACGCATCTAAAGTGACGGTGACAAAAGATGATGGCTCCAAAGTTGGAGTGATGCATGGCTGTGGTCACGATATTCATATGAGCAGTTTCATTGGCACTGCTGAACACCTCATGGCCCATAAAGATCAATGGCAAGGTACGCTGATGATGGTAGCTCAACCTGCTGAGGAAATTGGCGCGGGTGCCAAAGCAATGCTCAATGAGGGCTTATTTAGTCGCTTCGCTAAACCAGATCATGTTTTAGCCTTGCATGTCAGTGCCAGTGTGCCTGCGGGCAAGGTTGCCTTAAAGCCGGAATATACCATGGCCAGTGTAGACTCGGTGGACATCATTGTGAAAGGTAAAGGTGGACATGGTGCCTACCCGCACACCACCATCGACCCTGTGGTCATTGCCTCACGTTTGGTGTTGGCGCTACAAACGATCACCAGCCGTGAGCTCTCACCTTTAGAACCTTCCGTTGTGACTGTCGGGTCTATTCATGGCGGCAGCAAACATAATGTCATCTCTAACGAAGTGACTCTGCAACTCACGCTACGCAGCTATAACCCGCAGGTACGTAATCAACAAATTGCCGCCATTAAACGCATAAGCGCAGGTATTGCTGCCAGTGCGGGGTTAGAGCAAGCCCTTTACCCTGAAGTGATTGTCCACGAACAAGAATCGATTCCTTCTACTTACAACGATCCAACGCAAACTGCCTTAGTCACAAACGCCATTAAAAACGCAATCGGTGAGAATAATGTAGAATTAACCAAGCCGGTTATGGCCGGGGAAGATTTTGGCTTGTACGGACGCACCGACGACGACTTGCCTATTACCCTGTTTTGGCTCGGCGGAGTAAACCCAGAAACATATAACGCCGCTCAACAATCTGGGGCGCAACTGCCATCGCTGCACTCTAGTAAGTTTGCACCTGACTATAAAAAGGCCATTCCAACGGGTGTCAAAGCGATGACCCACGCGGCGCTCAAGCTATTCAATACACCTTAAGCTTGCGCTTTAGACGCGCCCTTAGCTTTATAACTGCGAGCGCGCTTTTTTTTACCACCTCTCAAGGCTCGCTTGGCGGGCCCTTTAATATTGCTAAATACACCAGCATCACAGTTCTTTGCTTGATTGACCAAATCGCTCAACTGTGTGGTTAATGGCTGCATGAAATCTTGATATTTGAGCTCTTGCTCGGCAATTCTTGCTAATGCCATTTCCCAGTGCGCCGTCATATCCGGTGTTGCTAATTGCTCGGGCAACGCGCTGATCAGAGCGCTTCCCGCCTCGCTAGCACAAATGGATTTGCCTTTACGAGTAAGAAAACCGCGTGAGAAAAGCAATTCGATGATGCTTGCTCTGGTTGCCTCAGTGCCTAAGCCATCGGTATCGCGCAGCACTTTACGTAGTTGTGTATCCTTGACGTAACGGCCAATGGATGTCATTGCGCTTAATAGTGTGGCATCACTAAAGTGCGCCGGGGGTGTGGTCTGCTTATCGTCAATACGTGCATCATCACACTGTAGCAGTTGCCCTAAGGTCAATGGTGGTAAACGTTGCTCATCTTGCTTCGCCTTTTTGCCCATGAGCTCTTTAAAACCCAGCTCAATGTCTTCTCGGGCTTTTGTTGTAAACTTGCCTCCGGCTATGGTCACCTCGACATCACTTTGGTAATAGCGATATGCAGGCATAAATTGAATGAGGTATTGGCGACAGATCAGTTCATACACTTTGCGCTCATTATCATTCAACTGCGCTGCGGTGTGCTTGGCTGTAGGTACGATGGCATGGTGCGCTGCCACTTTGCTATCGTTAAAGCAACGGCTCTTTTTATTGCTATCTACAGCTGTGAGCTGCTGGGCGGTGAAAACGCCATTATTAAGCACTGCGTTAATAATATTGCTGGCGTCAGCAAAATGCTCTTTAGGCAAATAGCGGTTATCTGAGCGTGGGTAGGTAATTAACCTATGCTTCTCATACAAGCTTTGACAACTATCTAATACCGCCTTCGCAGAGAGAGAAAAGCGCTTCGCTGCATCTATTTGCAGTGCCGATAGGTTATAAGGCAGAGGAGCTTGCTCTTGCTTTTGCTCTTTGCTTAAGTCGGTCACACTTGCCGGTTGGCCGACAATCCGCCCGACTACATTTTCTGCAAGCTTACGCAGCAATACTCGGCCCTGTTCATCTTGATAGGCCCGGCACGCTTCGCTTGGTTGCCACTTCAGCCAAAATGACTCGCCTTGTGCTGTCGTCACTTGCGCGTGCACTTCATAAAACGGCTTACTAACGAACTCGGCTATTTCTTTATCTCTTGCGACCACCAGACCCAGCACCGGAGTTTGTACCCTTCCCACTGAGAGCACCCCTCGATAACCGCTTTTTTGCCCCGCCAAGGTATAGGCTCGTGTTAGGTTCATGCCAAACAACCAATCGGCGCGCGAGCGGGCGAGTGCTGAAACACTCAAAGGCACAAACCGAGTATTGGGCTGGAGCTGGTTCAAGGCTTTTTTCACTGCAGGCAAGTTCAAATCACTGATCAGTAAACGCTCAACCGCTTGCTTTTTATGTTGCGACAAAGATACCTGATTAATCATTTCATCAACCAGCAACTGCCCTTCTCTATCGGGGTCGCCGGCATGCACTAAGGTGTGAGCTTGCTTTATCAGCTTCTTAACTAAAGTGAGTTGTTTACGAGTTTTGCTTTTCGCTTTTAGCTGCCACTGCTTCGGAATAATAGGCAAGTGTGCTAATTGCCACTTTTTAAAAGCGGGGTCGTAGTCATCGGGCTCAGCTTGCTCAAGCAAGTGACCGATACACCAGGTGACACAATCGCCATTGCCGACTTCTATATAGCCTTCTTTTTTTTGCTGAGGTTTGGGCAAGGCTGCGGCTATGGCACGGCCAAGAGAGGGTTTTTCGGCAATATAAAGCTTCATGATAAAAACTGGTTATTTATACAGTTATTACAGTGTAGAGTATAATTACGAGCTAGGAAAGAGTGCGCGCGGCTGTTTTGTTTCGTCTTGCCTGCAACCAAAACAGTATCGGTAAATAGCACAATATTAAAGTGGCGCTGTTTATGATTGGTAATAGGGTTTTATAAAGGTACGCGCTATTAAATGTTAAATCCCATAAATGGCGATCGGCGACACGCCAAAGCTGTAAAAAAGGCGCGGCCACAACAATAAGCTGACCAGCAATACTTTGCCACATATGCACTTTGCCACGAATGCCCCAGTAAGCAATTATTGCCATCCAGATAATATCGTTGCTTGCCCATACGACATAACGCCAAACTTTTTCGGTATCATGGTCGAGCAACATGTCGTGGATAAGAGTGCCGAAAAGAAAAAAGCCTGTGGTTAATAACGCGAACCGTAGAGCCTTGCGTTCTTTACTAAGCCAAAAAAACACAATGGCTGGCACCAAAACAGCTGCCGAACCATTGTTCATTAAAATTAAAAACTCTCCCAACCAAGAAGGCAAAATTTTTTCCTATTTCTTGATCTGTTGGAGCTTCTCGGTCTTGTCGTCGTCGCCATTGCCATTGCCTGGCATATCATTGAATTTATAAAGATATAACATATTCGTTCCCTGTCTATTCAGCTTTAATTCAGTTGCTAAATTACCGTATTTTTGGCACAAAGCCAATAGTTACTGCACAACTTCAATGGGGTCAGATTCTTTTGCTTTACCCTGCATGATTGAAATCTCGACGCGGCGATTACGCTTACGATCTTCATCAGTTTCATTGGGGACTAACGGCCGTGTGTCTGCGCGCCCCACCACGACCATTCTACTTTTATCAAAGTCATCAACCTTTTGCATTTCACTGGCAACCGCGACTGCGCGCATCGCACTCAGGTCCCAGTTGTTGGTATAGAGCTCATTGGAGACTTGGAAGTCATCGGTGTGCCCCGAGACGGTGATTTCCCCGGGTACATCTTTTAGTAATTCAGCAATATCTTGAATAATCGGCTTAAATTTTGGCTGTAAGAAAGCGCTGCCCGAGGGAAAAGAGCCGTTTTCACGAATGCGAATAATTATTTGCTGCCCTAAAGATTCCAGTTCTATGGCGCCGTCAATAATTTGCTGTTCTAGCTGTTGGGCAATTTTCTTCACCAGCTCATTGGTGCGCTCTTGGTCTGCTGCGGCGATAGCTTGCTGTTGTGACTGCTCATCGGCGGTACTGGCAGACTCCCCGCCGCGTTGGTCCCCACGTTGCTCTTTACGACCGCCTGCGGAGTCTTCTTCCCCAGCTTGGAACTCCAGCATTTGCTGTGTCATTTCAACAGTCTGCTGTTGAATTGTCTCAATGGGCGTGGGATCTGGGCGCCCCGGTTTAAATTCCATGGCGATGACACTAGTTCCTTTAGGTATGTCTTTTACTTCCAGTTTATTTTGCACACCAAAAGCAAACTTCATGGAACCAGCAATTTGCTTAAACTTGAGCACATCCATCTCGGAGAACGCTAATAGCAATACGAAGAAACACATCAGTAGCGACATCAAGTCTGCGAACGTGCCCATCCAAGCCGGTAATCCGGGAGGGGGGCATTTGCAGGGTTTTTCATCCGACATACTTACTCCTCGGTATCAACTTGGCGCTTGGACTCTGCCAGATAATTTTTCAGAATGCCTTCGATAACTTTGGGGTTTTGTCCGTCTTGAATACCTAAGATAGCGTCTAAGATCAGCCGTTGATTGAGCTCTTCTTCATCTTTTCGCAGTTCTAACTTGGATTGGATAGGAATAGCTATCACATTGGCGAGAAACGCACCGTACAATGTGGTTAGTAGCGCCACCGCCATCGCGGGGCCAATCGCTTTGGGGTCATCCATGTTAGAGAGCATCGCCACCAAACCGATCAAGGTCCCGATCATACCCATTGCTGGGGCTATATCACCCAAGGCCTTGAACAGTCCGGCGCCTTGCTCATGGCGAGCGGTGGTCAACAAAATATCTTTTTGCAAAGTAGCACGAACCACATCGGCGTCATGGCCATCAACCAGCATATCAATGCCTTTACGCATAAACTTGTTGTTAATCTCTGCCTCTTCTAGCGCTAAAAAGCCCCCTTTACGAGCAGAGTCTGCCAGCTCTACAGCCTTCTCAATAAGCTCATCGGGTGATTCAATTTTAAACATGAAGGCTTTGCCGGCTACTTTTCCTATGGTGAAAAATTGCCCCATGGTGTAGTTAGCAAGCACGATAAAAAGAGAACCACCAAATACAATTAGCACCGAAGGAGTGTTATAGAACATGCCCACATCACCACCAAGCACCATAGACATGACAACGAAACCAATCGCGCCGAGAATACCTATTATGGTTGCTAAATCCACATGTCCTCCACCCACTTTACTATTCAGCGCCTTCCCACTAAAGCCCTATATATGGCCAGGGAATATCAGACGTTATTATAATTACTCTTGAGATATCGGCAACTTGCTGAATTACTTGAATCATTTTTTTAAAATCGCGAAGCGACAATATTAAAACTAGCATGCCTACACAGCTTTGCCGTGAAAATCGCATCCATCTTTGACCTAGTCCACGATTCCCCCTAAAATTGGCGCTCTTATTAGGTGTAGTGAGTGACAAGGCCATGGCCCAAAAAAAACCAGAAAACCTAAGCTTTGAAGAAGCCATTAATGAATTAGGGCAAATTGTAACTGATATGGAGCAAGGTGAATTGTCTTTAGAGCAATCTTTAAAGCAATTTGAACGCGGTATTGGTCTGGCAAATGCATCGGCTCAAAAGCTTGATAACGCCCAGCAGAAAGTAAGCATGTTAATGAGCAACGACCTAAACGCTGAGCTCACCCCAATGGATGATCAAGAGTAGTCGCCCCTGTGAATTTAAAACATGCCTTAGCACAGGCACAACAGGATGTGCTACACACCCTACAGCGTTATTTTCAAACACAGCAACAAACACAGCCTCAATTATTGGCGGCAACGCAGTACTGTATCGAAAATGGTGGCAAGCGCTTGCGACCATTTTTAGTCTATGCTGTAGGTAATATGCTTGCAGCACATCAAGACGATCTTCACAAAGCCGCTGCAGCCATTGAGTGTATTCATAGTTACTCTCTGGTGCATGATGATTTACCGGCCATGGACGATGATGAATTACGGCGCGGTCGACCCACCTGCCATATCGCATTTGGCGAGGCCCACGCTATTTTAGCTGGCGATACCTTGCAAACCATTGCCTTTGAGCTGCTCAGTAGCACTGATTTTGATATCGGCGCTAGCCAACAGTTAGCACTGATACGAAGTTTAAGCCAAGCTTCAGGGCTATTGGGTATGGTAGGCGGCCAAGCGCTAGATATCGCAGCCACCGATAAAGCGATTTCCTTAAGTGAACTTGAGCATATTCATCGCCTAAAAACAGGGGCATTGCTAAGCTGCGCCATTGAGCTGGGCTATTTGTGCTCCCCGAACGTAGAAAACAGCACACGTGCTGCATTAGACGATTACGGCCGTGCCATCGGCCTGGCTTTTCAAGTGCAAGATGATATTTTGGATGTTGAAGGAGATACCGCCACGTTAGGAAAGCCGCAAGGCTCTGATGTGGCTGCAAATAAATCTACTTATCCTGCGCTTATGGGCCTTGATGGTGCCAAAGATAAGATGCAGCATTTGTATCAACAAGCTATTGATGCGGTGTGCCCGCTCCCATATGACACCCGTGTTCTCGAGCAACTCGCAGGCTATATCATCGCCAGAGATCATTAAAAATGACTACTGATGTGAAGGGCTGGTTTGATATACTTCAGCCATCGCAGTAAAGGATAAAACGACGCATGAATTTGGATAGTAGCAAGTATCCCTTATTACAACAGGTCAGCAAGCCTGAACAACTTCGCGAGCTACCGCAAGAGCGGTTAGGCGCGTTTAGCCACGAACTGCGGGACTACTTACTAAACTCCGTATCGCAAAGTAGCGGTCACTTTGCCTCCGGGCTCGGCACGGTTGAACTGACTGTTGCGCTGCACTATGTGTATAACACCCCGTTTGATCGCCTGATTTGGGATGTAGGCCACCAAGCCTATCCGCACAAACTGATCACCGGCCGCCGTGAGCAAATGCACACTATTCGCCAAAAAGATGGATTACATCCGTTCCCTTATCGCGGTGAGAGCGAGTACGACACCTTTAGTGTCGGTCATTCGAGTACCTCCATCTCTGCCGCTTTAGGTATGGCTATTGCTGCGCAAAAAGAAGGCCAAGGCCGTAAAACCGTGGCCGTCATCGGCGATGGTGCTATCACTGCGGGCATGGCCTTTGAGGCGATGAACCACGCTGGCGATATTAATTCCGACATGTTAGTCATTTTAAATGACAACGAGATGTCTATTTCAGAAAATGTCGGCGCGCTAAATAATCATTTTGCGCGTATTCTCTCCGGTAGCTTTTACGCCAATATTCGTGAGGGCAGCAAAAAGCTCTTATCAGGGTTACCGCCAGTGAAAGAACTGGCTAGCCGTATGGAAGAGCACCTTAAAGGCATGGTTATACCGGGCACCTTCTTCGAAGAGCTTGGCTTTAATTATATCGGCCCAATCGATGGCCATGATGTCAACATGCTGGTCGACACCCTGCGCAATATGCGCAACCTCAAGGGTCCTCAGCTACTGCATATAAAAACCCAAAAGGGCAAAGGTTATAAGCCTGCTGAAGCCGATCCTATTGGTTACCATGCGGTACCCAAGTTTGACCCGACCGTGACTAAATTACCCAAATCTAAGCCAGGCGCACCGACCTTTTCAAAAGTGTTCGGCGATTGGTTGTGTGATATGGCCAGCGTTGATGACAAACTGATGGCCATCACGCCGGCAATGCGCGAAGGCTCGGGCATGGTGCGCTTCTCTAAAGAGTATCCACAACAGTATTTTGATGTTGCCATTGCAGAGCAGCATGCGGTCACACTCGGTGCAGGGTTTGCGTGTGAAGGCCTGAATCCCGTAGTGGCAATTTATTCAACCTTCTTACAACGTGCCTACGATCAACTTATTCATGATGTAGCGTTACAGGAATTGCCTGTGCTCTTTGCCATTGATCGCGCTGGCGTGGTTGGCGCCGACGGGGAAACTCATCAGGGCACGTATGACTTAAGTTATTTACGCTGTATTCCTAATATGGTCATTATGGCGCCAGCTAACGCCAATGAATGCCGTAATATGCTTTATACCGGGCACCAACTTAATAAACCCGCCGCTGTGCGTTATCCACGTGGCAGTGCTGGCGACGGTGAGCTTGATAGCGAAATGCAACAATTACCCATTGGCAAGGGACGTGTTATTCGCAACGGCGAGAAAGTCGCAATACTGTCGTTTGGTACCTTGCTGGAGAATGCCCAACGAGCGGCAGAGCAGCTCAATGCCACCCTAGTTGATATGCGTTTTGTTAAACCTCTCGATCACCAGCTGATAGATAAGTTGGCAAGTGAACATAATGCGCTTGTCACCTTGGAGGACAATGTTATCGCCGGTGGTGCAGGCTCAGCAGTAAGCGAGTACTTAGCGCAAAGCAAGCAGCTTAAGCCAGTTTTGCACCTTGGCCTACCGGATGTATTTATTAAGCATGGCACGCAGCAAGAAATGCATGCTGAGCTTGGCCTTGACGGCGATGGTATCACTCGCCAGATAAGTACGTGGTTAGATTAACACGCTAGCGAGTTGGATATTCGGTAATAAAAAAGGAGCCAAAGGCTCCTTTTTTATTTATTCACTTTCTTAACGCATCCAAATTTTAATGTCTGCTAAGCCGGTGCTTTGTAAGGTGGCTATTTGCGCATCTAAGTTTTCACTTTGCTCAAACTCAAACGCATCCAACTGATCATCAAACTCAATATGCGCACAGCCATCGCCGCCGCGCTTTTTCACCTGATGAAGGGCGATATCCGCTAAGTTCACCGATGTTTCCCAGCCGATCACTTGGCCGCCGAGCAAGGGCATCGGATAACAAGACCAGCCCAGCGACGCGCTAAGATTAATCTTTTTACCATTGGGTAGTTGAAAACTTTTCTCTGCGATGGATTTGCATAACTGGCGCGCAAACTGATTGACCTGATCAAGCTCGAAATCGCGCAGCAGCAACAAGAACTCATCGCCGCTCCAGCGGGCCACATAGTCAGAGCCCTGGGTGCAGGAATTCAATAGAGTCGCCATTTGTTGTAAGCAACTATCGCCGCTCAACGGTCCGTAGGCATCATTAATACGCGAGAATTTGTCGATATTCACTATCAACAGCACCAGAGCCCTGCCCTGCTCTTGTAATGAAGACGAATTACGCTGGTAATGTTCAATATCTTTAGGCAGCTGATCGAATAAGAAACGCCGGCTACGCAGTCCTGTAAGCTCGTCAGAGTGACTCACTAACTTCAGCTGTGAGTTCACCTGGTTAAGCTTATCATTGGCATCACGCAGCTCCATCGTGCGCTCTTCTACCAAGCTCTCCAAGGCTGCTTGTTTGCGGCGTTCCTGGGCTCTAAACACCCACAGCAATAAATAGATAATAAAAAATAACCCGGAAACAATCAGCAACCGGAAATACACCGTTTCATCGAAGCGTTTCGGTACCTGAAACGCATAATACGTGCTTGTCGCCTCTTCCCAGCTGTCACTGGTGCGCTTGGCTTCAAGCTTAAAAGTAAATGGGCCAGGAGGTAAGTTAGTATAAATGGCTTCACGACGATTTTTAGCATAGCGCCAGTCGGTATCCAAGCCACTTAGCTGGTAACGAAACTCCACCTCAGCCGGGGCATAAAAGTCAATCGCCGTATAATTAATCGTTAAGTCGCGCTCATCGGTATCGAGCTCAGGGTTCACACCCAAGCCACCGGTATACAAAGTACGTCTGGGGGTGGCAATACTCTCCACTTGGGGCGCTAACTGGTCTTGGCCAAAGAGCTGCACATTTTTAGGGATTTCCACCACCCCTTGCAAACTCGGATACCAAATAGAGTCACCACTGTCAGCCACCGCGTCATGGCCTAAACCAGCACAACATTGACTGGCTTTACCATCGAGCTGGCGATCATACGAGGAAATCACTTGCTCTACTTGTAAGTTTCCAATTTCATCTGAGAATTGCTCCACCGGCATGCGGTAGACGCCTTTCATGGTGCTGACCCACACCCGCTGCAGGGCTTCATCATGATGCAGACTAAAAATGGAGCCATAGGGTAAGCCATTGGATACATCAAGCTGGTGCCAGCGCCCTTGGGTACTACGATAGAATAAGCCGTCATTTAACGAACCAACTAACGTCCCAACATCATCAATTTCTAAAATACTGGTGACGTAAGCGCTTTCCAGCGCTGTAGAGTCGCCGATGCGCTCAATGCCTTTATCTGAGAATAAGTAACCGCCTTGGCTGGTACCAATTAAGCCGTATTTGCCTTTGTCCAGCACGTAAGTAATAAACTTACTATCGAGTACAGCATTGTAGGTAAAGGGCGTTAACCCTCGATATCCCATGCGATACATACCCCGGCCAGTACCAAACCACAGTCCGCCAGCACTTGACTCACTGATAGCAAACACCGGGTTTTGCCGTAATTCTCGCGCATCGATGTTATATAGCTGCTCGTCTTCGAAGTACAACACACCGCGATCCGTGGCGATATACAACCGCTCACCAACAAAATGTAAATCGTGCACCGCACTGCGGCGTAATTTCGCTCGAGGCACGCGATTAATAAAATTATTATCTTGATCGAAATAACCAACGCCACTGCGATTAGCCACCCATAGCTGACCACTCGGTGATAAGGTAATGGCCATCACCGCTTCGGTCATACTCGAGAGCGCATTATGGCGCTCAACCCGACCGGCGTGGGCAAGCCAAAGGCCCTCGCTGAAGCTCGCCAACCAAATATTGTTTTGTTCATCGCGGTAAATATCAGAAAACCAGATGCTTTGATCCAGTGCTGCTGGCTCAACCCATTGCCACTCCTTAGAATTGTCGCGATACAATAATCGCCCATAGGTTGAGATCCACAATGCGCCATCGGAGTCACTCATAAACTTATACACCGCCGCATTACTGGCGTTGGGTAAAGTAAATGGCCGTAGCTCATCATCTATGTCTAAAAAGTAAGCCCCTAACTCTGAGGCCAGGTATAAAGTGCCTTCTAGCCAGGCTAAGTCGTGGATAATGGTTTGTGCTAAACGATCAGGCAGGGTCACCCGCGCAGTTATTTTCAAACGCAAGCGCGATGACGACGATGACATATTGGTTAAGCGCAGTAAGTAGTTTTCACTGACTAACCACACGCCTTGCGGTGCCAGTGCCATTTTACTGACCGAAATTTGGTTGATGGCAGTCAGGCGTCCCTGAATACGACCGCTGCGTCGACGCTCGCTCTCGGGCAAATGAAAAGCGACCTGATTGCGCTCGATATAAAACAGTTCGTTGGCTGCCACCCAAATATTGCCTTTATCATCTTGCAATATATCGCGCACCGGGCCGCCAATACCAAACTCAAAGTAGTTCATTGAATCAGGGTCAAGTACGGAAATACCGCGCTTGGTGCCTATCCACAATAATCCTTCTTTATCAATCAATAACTTATTAATTGCATTACTATTGAGGAAGTTACTATTTTGCTGGGTGAAGTTAGTGAAGTGGTCGCCATCAAAGCGACTTAAACCAAATTGAGTGCCTACCCAAATATAGCCTTTGTTATCTTGGGTGACACTTTTGAGAGATTGTGAAGGCAGACCATTTCGGGTATTCCATTGCTTAACCACATAATCCGTGATTGATGCCGACGCCAAGTGCGAAGCAAAAACTGCCCACACCAATACTAGTGACTGAAAAAACCGCTGCAATGTCACACCCAGACTCAAATCTTATATTCCTGGCAAATAACCTACTTTAATTAACGCTTGGAGGCAAATTAGCGAGCATATGCCGGCAAGAATATCATCTGCCATAATCCCAAGCCCACCATGCAGACGTTTATCAAGCAGACGGATTGGTCCAGGCTTGGCAATATCAAAAAAACGAAACAGGGCAAAGCCCACCACTAAGGTCTGCCAATTAATCGCCGCTCCTATCATGGTAATATAAAACCCTGCCACTTCGTCCCAAACAATAGCGGGATGGTCATGCACACCCAAGTCATCAGCGGTTTTACCACAGGCCCACACACCCACAGTGCATAGCATGAGCGCCATTGCTGCTTGCACCCACAGTGGCATACCCCAGGTCATAAAAATAAAAGGAATTGCCGCAAAGGTGCCCACTGTACCTGGGGCTTTGGGGCTTAAACCTAAGCCAAAGCCTAGGCCTAAAAACTGATGACCGCGACGTAGATTAAATAAGCTTGTAGTGATCACGCGTCACCCTGTATAAAATGTTCAAAGCCCACTTGGGCGACATCGAGTTTATCTTCACCGTTAAGTACCTCGACCTTTCCCTCGCCACCACGAATTTGGCCAATGCACACAGCCTCAATGCCATACTGACTCAAACGATTATCCAGCATCGCTTTGTGGTTCTCTGGTACCGTGTAAAGCAACTCGTAGTCATCGCCATAGCCAAGCACATAAGGCCATTTCGCCTCGCCTTCAATGCTTTGACGAAAGGCTTCTGACGTTGGAATTTTATCGGCATGAATGGTGGCACTGACCAAAGACATATCTAAGATATGCTGTAAATCGGCCAACAGCCCATCGGAGATATCAATGGCAGAACTGGCGTAGCCACGCAAAACCTGTCCCGCTGCTACCCGGGGCGTCGGATACTCCAATTTAGTGGTCAGCTTCTTCAGCCATTCAGGGGCAATATCTAAGTGTTGTTTGCGCGCTTCAATAGCCAGGCCCGCATCACCCAACGGTCCAGTAACATAAATCCAATCGCCGGGTTTAGCACCGCCGCGTGTTAACGCTTTGCCGGTAGGCACCGTGCCTTTGGCGCATACGGTAACAGTAAGTGGGCCTTGCGTAGTATCACCACCAATGATTTGCACGTTGAAATATTCTGCTATTTCATGCATGCCTGCGGTGAACTCTTCTAACCATTCTACTTCGGCTTTCGGTAAGGTAAGCGCCACAGAAACCCACGCAGGCTCGGCGCCCATTGCAGCAAGGTCACTGAGGTTAACGGCGATAGCCCGGTGTCCCAAAGCTCGCGGTGACATATCTTCAAAAAAGTGCACACCAGCTACCATGGTGTCTGTGGTAATGGCTAATTGGCTGTTTTCCGGAATACTCACCAACGCGCAGTCATCACCTATGCCAAGATTAACATCCCGGCGTGTGATCCCTCGGCCTTTAAAGTATCGGTTTATTAATTCAAATTCTTGCATACACAAAAAAGCCGGCCTCAGCCGGCTCTCCTTGTTAAAGGTGCTTAGCTATTACGTAGCTGCTTAATGGCTTTATCAAGCACACCATTAACGAATTTATGACTGTCATCGGCACCAAACATTTTCGCCAGCTCAATGCCTTCATTGATGGCCACTTTGTATGGCACATCATCGCGGAATTTAAGCTCATACGCACAAAGTCGTAAAATGGCTTTTTCTACCATATCGATTTCTTCGTACGGACGCGTCAAATGCGGAGCTAAGACTTCGTCTAGCTGTTTTGAGTTAACGGCAACACCGCGCGCTAGGTCTTTAAAATACTCTACATCGACCTTAGTCACGTCATTCTCGATTAACATGTTTTGTTCGATATCAGCAATAGCGTTACCGCTCATTTGCCAAGAGTAAACGGCCTGTAAGGCCAATATGCGCGCTTTGCGTCTCGCTGCTGGTTTCACTGTGAACCCTTAAATTTTGTCTAAAACATTAACCATTTCTAGGGCACCTAATGCAGCTTCGCCGCCTTTGTTGCCCATTTTTGTACCGGCACGCTCAATCGCCTGCTCTATGCTTTCAGTCGTTAATACGCCAAAAGCAACCGGCACATCATACTCAAGCGATACCTGCGCCAAGCCTTTATTCGACTCACCGGCAACTAAATCAAAGTGCGGAGTGCCGCCACGAATGATCACGCCCAAGGCGATGATAGCATCGAACTCACCTTTGGCGGCAATGCGCTTGGCAGCAAGAGGTAACTCAACCGCACCCGGCACATACACCACGGTAATATCATCATCGCTGACGTTACCTGTGCGCTTTAGCTCATCGACTGCGCCGTCCAATAAACTGCGACCAATGTAGTCGTTAAAACGCGAAATCACGATGGCAAATTTTTTGCCCGGTGCAAACTTGTTACCTTCAATAATTTTCATCTGTAAACCTTAATTGATTCTGCCAAGGCGTGATGCCGGCGAAATGCGGGTATCGCAAAATTGCCGCGCATCATAGCATAATTGAAAAAAAATAGCTGCTTATTCTGGCTGTACGTAGTCAACCACCTCAAGGTGGAAACCTGACAGCGCATGATACTTCTTCGGCATGCTCATTAAGCGCATTTTGGTGATGCCTAAATCCGCTAAGATTTGCGAGCCGATGCCCACGGTGCGCGATGTCCCCTGGATTTTACGGTGGTTGGCACTTTCGCCAGCATCTTCCAAAGCAAAGGCCTTAACCATGGCTTCGATATCTTCACTGCGCTCTTGCTTACCAAGGATAACCAACACACCATCATGTTCGGCGATATAGGCCATGGCGTTAGACAATGTCCAACTGCGATCCGCGCCTCGATCGGAAAGTAAAATATCGTTAAAAGTGCTTTGTAAATGCACCCGTACTAAGGTTGGGTCGCTGATATCACCTTTGATCATCGCATAGTGCAGCTGACCATCAATGGTGTCTTTGTAGGTAACTAGATCAAACTCACCGTACTGTGTTGGTAGTTTACACTTCGCCACTTGCTCGATGGTGGTTTCATTGAGGTTACGGTACTCGATTAAATCGGCAATAGTGCCCATTTTTATGCCATGCTCTTTAGCAAAGACTTCGAGTTGCGGACGACGCGCCATGGTGCCATCGGGGTTCAGGATTTCGACGATAACCGAGGACGGCTCAAGGCCCGCAAGGCGTGCTAAATCGCAGCCAGCTTCAGTGTGCCCTGCACGCGTCAGTACGCCGCCTGGCTGCGCCATGATGGGGAAAATATGCCCCGGCTGGACGATGTCTTCTGGCACTGCCCCTTTGGCGACGGCGGCTTGTACCGTGCGGGCACGATCTGCGGCCGAAATACCGGTTGTCACCCCTTTTGCCGCTTCAATGGACAAGGTAAAGTTGGTTGAGAATTGCGCGCCATTATTACTGACCATCAACGGCAGTGCCAATTGTTCACAACGCGCTTGGGTAAGCGTCAAGCAAATAAGGCCTCGGCCATAGGTGGCCATGAAATTAATGGCATCGGCGCTGATGTGTTCGGCGGCGATAATGAGATCGCCTTCGTTTTCACGATCTTCATCATCCATGAGGATAACCATCTTGCCATTTTTAATGTCGTCGATGATCTCCGCTGCGGTGTTTAAACTCATATCTTGCCCATTATCGTTTATTTTATAAATCCAGCTTGCGCCAGCAAGCTCTCGGAAACTGAGGATTGAGGCTGCTCAGCCTTGGCACCATTAATTAGGCGCTCTAAATAGCGAGCTATTTGGTCAACCTCAAGGTTAACCTGGGTGCCCACTTGAAAATCTGCAATCGTGGTTTGCTCTAAAGTATGCGGCACAATGGTCAACTTAAAGCGGCTACCATGAACCTCGTTGACGGTCAGACTGGCACCATCAATACACACCGAACCTTTATAGGGAATATACTTCATCAGTTCGGCGTCGGTTTGCAGCCAATATTCAATTGCGCGGGCGTTGCTACGCACATCAACCACTTCGGCAATGCCGTCTACGTGCCCAGAAACCAAATGACCCCCTAACCTTGATAATGGCTGCAGCGCCTTTTCAAGATTAACACGTTGGCCTTGCTGGTAATGCGCAAAGCGTGTAAGTGATAAGGTTTCGCGCGATACATCGGCACTGAACCCATCACTGAATTTTTGTGTCACCGTAAGGCAAACGCCATTCGTGGCAATGCTGTCACCCAAGGCCACATCGTCCATGTTGAGGCTATCGCTGCTGACGCGCACTTTTAAATCGCCATCAACAAGAGTGAGTGAACTTAAGGTTCCGGTTGCTTCTATAATGCCTGTAAACATGGCTATTCCACTGCTCTTTTATCTAGGGTAAGGCGCACATCTTCGCCTATGGGGCGCATATCGCTAAATTGCATCTGTTCAATGTCGTTCATATCGGCAAATGGGCCTATGTTCACCAGCCCTTTGGCACCTTGGCCCATGAGTTTAGGGGCCAAATAAACCACATAACGATCAACAAGCTGCTGCTTCGCAAAGGCCCCCGCTAGGGTCGCGCCTCCTTCAAGCCACAGCGAGTTAATATCATCTGCAGCCAGTTGCGTGAGTAACGCGTCTAAATCTACATGGCCATCGTTATCCCCGGCAACATACAACTCGGTTACATTGTTGGGCCATTGCTGCACTTTATCAAGCGCAGGTGCTGTGCGTGAGCGCACGATAATAATCTTACCGGGTGTCTGCATTAACGCTAAATCGGGTGTGAGCCGGTAGCGACTGTCGATAATCACCCGCACCGGTTGGCGCACTTGCGCCAGCGGGTAATCGGCAAGTTGCTGTTCGCTTAGGCGCACATTTAATTGCGCATTGTCGCTTATTACCGTATCGGCTCCCGAGACAATGGCGCAATGTTGCGCTCGCAGGCTATGCACATCAGCACGGGCGTCACTGCAAGTAATCCATTTACTTTGGCCATTGGCGAGCGCCGTTTTGCCATCAATGCTGGCTGCTAGTTTGCAGGTGACAAACGGGCGCTGAGTACGCATACGTTTTAAAAAGCCGGTATTAAGCGCTTCGGCTTGGGCACCGAGCAAACCATACTCAACGTCGATGCCAGCGGCCTCAAGCATCGCCATGCCCCGGCCACTGACTTGCGGATTAGGGTCTTGCATAGCACACACTACTTTAGCAACTTTGGCGGCTATCAAGGCGCCAGCACAAGGGCCGGTGCGGCCGGTATGGCTGCACGGCTCTAAGGTCACATATGCGGTGGCTCCCTCGGCATTTTCTGCAGCGGCATTTAAGGCATGAATTTCTGCGTGCGGCGTCCCCGCCTGAATGTGAAAGCCTTCGCCAATCACCTTATCATCTTTAACCAACACGCAGCCCACATTCGGATTGGGGGTGGTGGTAAAACGCCCCTGCCAGGCTAAGGCAATAGCGCGGCGCATAAAGTGCTCATCTTGTGCACTGAAGCTCATATTAATCCCCTAGGCGGGCGATTTCTTCGCCAAATTCACGGATATCTTCAAACGAGCGGTACACCGATGCAAAGCGCACATAGGCCACTTTATCCAGCCCTTTCAGCGCTTCCATAATACACTCGCCAATAAGCAAAGAGCTGACCTCTCGCTCACCGGTCGCTCGAATTTGCGATTTGATTTGATGCACCACCTCATCAACCTGCTCGGTTTTCACCGGCCGCCTTTCTAAGGCACGATGTAAGCCGTTTAGGAGCTTATCTTCGTTGAATGGTTCACGTGAGCCGTCCCGTTTAATCACGCGCGGCATCACCAACTCGGCGCCTTCAAAAGTAGTGAAACGTTCATGGCAATCAATGCATTCGCGACGGCGTCGAACCTGATGGCCGCCGCCCACTAATCGGGAGTCGATAACCTTGGTATCTTTGGCGCTGCAAAAAGGACAATGCATAGTGACTGGGGTTCCTGTAGAAAACAAAAAGGCCGCTATTTTTGCGGCCTTTATCATACACAAATGTTTGCCTAATGGCTATTTAGTGCAGCTTAGGCATACACTGGAAACTTAGCACAGATCGCTTTCACTTGCTCTTTCACTTTTGCCTGAACATCAGTGCTTTCGATGTTATCAAGTACATCGCAGATCCAGCCAGCAAGCTCTTTCGCTTCTGCTTCTTTAAAGCCACGGCGAGTAATCGCTGGTGAACCAAGACGTAAACCAGAAGTGACAAAGGGTGAACGTGGGTCATTCGGTACTGAGTTCTTATTCACCGTGATATTGGCGTTACCGAGTGCTGCATCAGCATCTTTACCGGTAATGTCTTTATCGATTAAATCAAGCAGGAATAGGTGGTTGTCTGTTTTTCCTGATACCACTTTATAACCGCGCTCTTGTAACACTGATACCATTGCTTGTGCGTTAGCCACAACCTGTTGCTGGTATGCTTTAAATTCTGGCTGTAGTGCTTCTTTGAAAGCCACCGCTTTGGCTGCAATAACGTGACACAGTGGGCCACCTTGACCGCCTGGGAAAACCGCGCTGTTAAGCTTCTTATAAATATCTTCATCACCACAATTAGAGATGATCAAACCGCCGCGTGGGCCCGCTAGCGTTTTGTGTGTGGTGGTGGTGATCACATGTGCGTAAGGCACTGGACTTGGGTACACACCGGCAGCGATAAGGCCGGCTACGTGTGCCATATCTACGAATAAGTAAGCACCGACTTTATCGGCAATCTCGCGGAAACGCTGCCAATCAACGATACCAGAATAAGCTGAGAAACCACCAATGATCATCTTTGGCTTGTGCTCAAGGGCAAGGGCTTCAACTTGATCGTAATCGATCTCACCGGTTTGCTCATTCAAACCATATTGAATGGCATTGTAGGTTTTGCCTGAGAAGTTTACATGTGCACCATGAGTTAAGTGACCGCCATGAGCTAAGCTCATGCCTAGTACAGTGTCGTGTGGCTGAAGTAGCGCTTGAAACACTGCGGCATTAGCTTGCGAGCCGGCATGCGGTTGCACGTTTGCATACTCAGTGCCAAACAGCTCGTTAGCACGGTCAATCGCCAATTGCTCAACAACGTCGACGTGCTCACAACCACCGTAGTAGCGTTTGCCCGGATAGCCTTCGGCATATTTATTGGTAAGCTGTGAGCCCTGCGCTTCAAGTACGCGTGGACTACAGTAGTTTTCCGAGGCAATAAGCTCAATATGCTCTTCTTGACGAGAAACCTCATCGCCCATCGCTTTGGCAAGTTCTGGATCAAAGTCTGCAATGTTCATGCTACGTTCTAACATGCTGTCTCCTAGGTGCAACGTAATTGTCGATTTGAAAGGTGTTATTGTACGCGCAAACCGCGCATTTGCCTATCAAGGATGTGTGAGCTTATTTAAACAAGGATTGAATTTTTTTCACAGCCCTAAAAGAATGATATTTTTAAATCCAAAACATAATAAAAACAAATAAAAAATAACTGTTTTATTTTTATTGCTAATGAAAAAATCGGCTTTTCAGTATCAATGCCGGTAACTTGTCACTATGATCAATAAGCCGCCCAGCAATCACATGGATCACCCCTTGGTGGTTTTCTATTACCCCTTTCACTTCCAATAAACGTGCGGTTAGAAAGGCTTGTTGCTGGGCCTTCGCCGTTGCCTGCCACACCACGACATTGGTGTTGCCGGTTTCATCTTCCAAGGTTAGAAATGTCACCCCGGCGGCACTGCCTGGTGATTGCCGTCCAGTGACCAAGCCAGCAATAGTGACACTGGCGCCACTGCGACAAAGACGCAATTGCTGGGCGGTTTTTGCGTGCTGTAATCCCCCTTCGGCGCGTAAATAACACAGTGGATGCGCGCCCATATTGACCCCCATACTGGCATAATCTTCTAGGGTATCCTGTAACTTACTTGGCGGTGCTAATGGCAATGCATCGCTCTGTTCACCAAAGAGCGGTAACCGCTGTTGTTTGTCGATAATCTGCCAGCGGCTATTAAAGCGATCTTGCGCTATGCTCGCGAGTGCATTGCTGCTCGCTAACGCTTCTAATTCCACCTCGCGTAAGCCGCTTTGATACAGCTCACTGACGCTGCTGTATCCGGCTATTGGCCGTTGTTTAACGAGCTGTTGCGCACTTTGCTGACGAAACCCTTTAACGCAACGCAGCCCTAAGCGTATCGCGAAACTTTGCCCTTGGCGTACCAGCTGGTGCTCCCACACTGAGGTGTTGATATCAACGGGCAACACCGTAACCTGGTGACGTCGAGCGTCCTGCATGAGCTGGTCTAATGAATAAAAGCCCATGGGTAAGCTGTTTGCTAAGGCACAGAAAAACGCACTCGGGTAATAATATTTTAAGTAAGCAGAGACATAGGCCAGCACCGCAAAGCTCGCCGAATGCGACTCGGGAAAGCCATATTCGCCAAAACCACAAATTTGTTGATAGATACGCTCAGCAAATTGCTGCTCGTACCCGCGCGCTAACATGCCAGTGATGAGTTTACGTTTAAACTGAGTCAGCTCGCCATCACGTTTCCATTTAGCCATGGCCCGACGTAGCTGGTCGGCTTCACCACCACTGAAGCCCGCAGCGACCATGGCAATTTTTATCACTTGCTCTTGAAATATCGGCACCCCTAAAGTGCGCTTAAGGACTTGCTCAACTTCTTTAGAGGGGTAAGCAATGGTCTCTGTACCATCACGGCGTTTTAGAAATGGGTGTACCATATCCCCCTGAATGGGCCCAGGGCGTACAATGGCAATTTGAATCACTAAGTCGTAGTAACACCGTGGTTTAAGCCTTGGCAACATGCTCATTTGTGCGCGCGATTCAATTTGGAATACCCCGACGGTATCGGCGCGTTGTAACATCGCAAACACCTGAGGATCATCGCCAAGGCGGGTAATATCGGCAATGCTGATACAGTGTTGGTAATGTTGCGCCAGTAACTTGAAGCAGCGGTGTATAGCACTGAGCATACCCAAGGCAAGTACATCGACTTTTAATAAGGCGAGGCTTTCAAGGTCATCTTTATCCCACTGAATCACGGTGCGCTCGGCCATTGCCGCATTTTCCACTGGCACTAGCTCATGCAGCGGACCTTGCGAGATCACAAAGCCACCCACATGCTGGGATAAATGCCGAGGAAAGCCGCGAATTTCATCCACTAAGCGGAAAAAATGTTGGTTAATGGCCACATCCGGGTCAAGGCCAAGCTTGATCAGTTGCGCCTGCCATTGCTCGCTGCCATGGCGATGATTTAGCTGCTTAATATAGTAATCCAGTTGTGTTTCACTAAACCCTAACGCCTTGCCAACATCACGAATGGCACTTTTCAAACGATAGGTGATCACCGTTGCAGCTAAAGCAGCTCGCTGCCGCCCATATTTGCGGTAAATATATTGAAACACTTCTTCTCGGCGCTGATGTTCGAAGTCGACGTCAATATCCGGGGGCTCATTGCGCTCCTTGGAAATAAAGCGTTCAAACAATACATCAATTTGTCGAGGGTCTACCGCCGTGATCTCCAAGCAATAGCACACCACGGAGTTGGCCGCTGAGCCTCGCCCTTGATAAAGAATATCGCGACTTTTGGCAAAGCACACAATATCGTAGATAGTTAAAAAAAAGGGCTCATATTGCTGCTCGCTAATCAATTTGAGCTCTTTATCTATTTGCGCTTGCAGGTGTGCCGGTGGGGGCCCGCCAAAACGTTTGTTCGCGCCTTCGGATACCAAGGCACGCAAGTGCTCACTAGCACTTAATCCCTTAGGTACTAGCTCATGTGGGTATTGATAGCTGAGCTCATCGAGATTGAAAGTACAGGCTTGGCTAATATGCACTGTTGCTGCGAGTTGCGCTGGCGAAAACAGCTTGGCTAACTTAGCTTTTGGTCGCAGTGCGCGCTCCGCGTTGGTGAGTAAGGCTGCGCCTAGCTCGGGGACCGATTTACCGGCGGCAATGGCGCTGAGCACATGCTGCAACGGCAAACGTTCGGGGCTATGCATTAATGCCCCACCAACGGCTACAGTCGTTAACTGATGGTGTTGCGCTAAGGCCTCGGTATAAGTCAAATACTCGGGGTCAAAACTGCTTAGATGTCGCTGTACACCAATGTAAAGGTGGTTGTTATAGTGGCGCTTAAGCCACTTTCCCCAGTGCAGGTCATGCTCACTTAACACCTGCCCTTGACCTTGGGGCAGCCAAATGAGTATACATCCTTGCAGAGTTTTCAAATCCCATTCACTAAGCTGATAATGACCTTTGGCTGTGCGCCGGCGGGCATTAGTGATCACGCGACATAGTTGGCTGTAGGCTTTTTTGGTTGGGCACAGGGCAATAAAATGTAAGTGTTGATAATGAAAAGAGCTGCCCACGATTAAACGCAGCGGCAGTTGCTGCTCTTTAATATGACTATGCGCCCGCACCACTGCGGCAACCGAGCACTCATCACACAAAGCCAAAGCCTGGTACCCCAGCTCACATGCTTGCGCCACCAGCTCCTCGGGGTGCGAAGCACCACTGAGAAAGCTAAAGTTACTTTGACAAAAGAGTTCACTGTATTGCACGGCACTCATTAGGCGAAGTACCCCTGTACAAACCAACCCTGATGCTTGTCTTTGAACAACCAACATAATTGCCCTTGGGCATTTTCACCAATGTAATAGTCACGTTCAATTAATTGCTGTTGCCACCAATGGCTTTGTATCCGCTCTGGGCCGCGTAATAAACAAACCTGCTCGCTAAGTACTTGTGGTTCCAGTAAAAAATTAGGCCGCAGAGGGGCTGTTTTTTTACTGGAGCTAGAGGTGCTATAGCTGTGTAAAGGGCTTTCCTTCACTTGCGTATACTCAGGGATATGCGCATTGGTGCAATGCAAGTGATAACAATGTTGCGCCCCTAAGCGCGCGTGTAATACCCCTAGCAACTGCTGTTTTGCCAGCCCTTGCTGGCGCTTATCAAATAAATTTTGGCTTTCACCTAAGGCATCACTGAATTGCTCACAGGTTAATTGCACGGCAATAACGGGGGCATCCAAGCTGAGGGTCTCAAGCTTAACTTGAACTAAAGTTAACCAAGGCACTAACTGCCCTTGTGGTGCCACACTATGAACCGTAAACAGCTGTGTGGGTAATTCGCGAAAATAAAAGCTAAACTGCAGCTTCTGGGTGTGTAATTGCATTTGCCGTAAATAAGCACATAAATGCTCACATAGGGTGGTCATCACCGGGAGTAAACGCACGCTCTCGTCTATTTCAAAATTCAGCTCTTGCAAGCGCTGAAAGTACTGACTAGGTTGGTAAAAGCGATAGCAGCGCCCTTTTTTTGGTAAACGCACATGCCCTAGCTGGCCCTGCAAACGAGTTATGTAGTCCAATAATTCATAGGGAAAGCGTTGGCGTAGCTCGGCCTTAGGCAGCGCTAATAGCTGCCCAATCGTATTCAAGCCTAAGCGCGCCAATTGATGGTGGTATTGGCTACTTATACGCAACGCACTCACTGGCAACTGTTCCAAGCGGTGCTGTGCCGTAGCGGGGCTGTCAGTGATCATCTCAGTACCCGCTCGCGCTAACACTTCCGCCGCTTCAATACTCGGTGCACAACCATAGCGATAGAGCTGCAACCACTGCCTAAATACCCCTTGCAGCGCCTCAAATAGCTGCTCAATGTCAGGATAGAGCACCCGCATACTGTGGGTCGCAAAAATTAAGCAGTCACTCCCACATAGAATAATATCGCCAGTACGCTGGTAACAATGCTGCGCTATTTGTTGTAATAGCTGGCGCTCAAGCTGTTCATCATAGGCAAACACAGCCAATGTATTGCACAGGGCCGCCGCACTAGCGAGCCCCATCCCCGGCTTAATACCGGCCTGTTGCGCTGGCGGGTTACTTTGCACCACCTTATCTTTGCACGCGAGAATAGCCGGCTCAGTCAGTGCCCGACATTGCAATTGCAAATCACAAAAGTGCACAGCCAAGAACATCAGCCTACCTCAACATGCTGTAACGGCTCATTATCGCCTCCCTTGAAAGCCTGATGAAGGTCACTGTAATGTAAAAAAGGCCATAGCTGAGCGCGCCTTAGGTGTACTTCGCCACTGGCAAAACGCCCTTGTTGGCGCAATAAGCGCACGGTTAAACCGATGTCAGAGGGCAAGATATGCACACTCAGCTGTACCGGCAGTGAGCAAGGCTGGGTACTATAACTGAGCAAGACCAGCACCGCTTGCGATTGCTGACAGGCTAAGTTAAAACGCCGAACTTGGGTAAAGGATAGGCCTTCCTGCCATAACCATATTAAGGCACAACTGCTGCTACGAGCACATTGCTCTGCCGCCCACAGCGCCTCACTGTCACTTTTTGGTCGTAAAATAACGACGCGCTCGCTGGCTATCTGCAACTGGGCAAGCCAGTGGGCACAAGGTTCTGCCGGGGGGTTAATAAGGATAATTAAACCCGATTGCTGCGCGCTTAGTAGCGCTTGCAGTAACCTAAATTCACCGATTGCCGGCTGGCTAAAAACACTGATCACCCCAGCATCAGGCCAACCGCCTTGCAATAAAGCATCAAGCTCAGAAAACCCTGTTGGTGTGTATGTTAACGGGCACGACTCTGTCTGTTCGCTCTGTGCTTTTGCATTGAAAATTAACCCTTGATGCTGCATTGAGGCTAATGTTGAATTCATAACCACCACCCAAAATACTGTTTATTTATACAGTATATACGATTTAAAAACAGCTCCCCAAGTTGTTTTCAATAAGTATTTATAACGGCTTGTAATAACGGAGTTTTTAGTTCAGTTTCTAAGCGGGAAATGGCATAGTAGCTATTTACACGAAGGGCCATGCTCTCCATGATTGACAACAGCTCGACAGCAATAGCAGTGAGTTCTGCTATCACCCTAGACTTACTGCGTGGCAGTGATGCAGCAGCGCTCTACCATGCGGTAGAGCAGAGCCGCGAACATCTATCGCGCTCAATGCCGTGGGAGCGCAATATCGTTGATAATGCCAGTGCCAAACACTACATTACGCAGCGCCTTAACAGCCCGTTGCCAGGCGCCAAATGGTTCGCTATTTACTTTCATAGTGAATTTGCTGGGGTATTCGCTATCAAGCATATAGACCCTCATACCCAAGTCTGTGAATTAGGTTACTGGTTAGCGAATATAGCGCGCGGACACAGAGTCATAGACAGTATCTTGGCTTACATCATTCCCTACTTGAGGGCGCGAGAAGATGTACACTTCGTACACTTTCACTGCTTGGAAGACAACCTCGCCAGCATCAACATTGCGCAGCGCGCAGGGGCGGTGTTAAAGACGAAAATAGCCAATCAACTGGGTGTCGCTAAGGACACCCAGTATATGTGCATTTATCAGCTCGCGATAAAGGTTCACACCTAATGTACTGCGTCACCTTGGCGGCTATGTGCTTGCTGTTCACTGTTATTCACCACAGTACAGAGCTGCTCGATGCCATCGAGCAGGCGCAAGCTATAACGGTGCAGTAAATCAGCATTAATGCTATTGATATGATTATGTTTCACGGCGGGGATCGTGGTCCATTGCTGCCAATTAATGGCGCTGTTATCAGCCCCTTTTTCATCGGCCATAACAATGACATCCGGTGCACTTAATAATACATTTTCAACACTGATTTGCGGATAATCAGCGCGGCTATCGGCAAATACATTGTCACCACCACACAGCTCGATTGCTTTACCGATCAGCGTATTATTATTCACCGTCATCATGGGTTTTGGCCACAACTGATAAAACACCTTTTTACGCTGTTGTGAAGCACTTTGGTATTGCTCTTTTAGGCGTTGATAACGCTGCTCAAATTGAGCAGCAACTTGCTCTGCTTCTATTGCGTGGCCGGTAAGTTCGCCAATCGCACGGATCTCTTTGGCGATATCTAATGGCCCTTCCACTTGACTGACTAGCAGCGGCACACCTAGGCGCTTCAATGCTTCGATGTCTTTGGCTTTGTTACCACTTTGCCACACCACCACTAAGGTTGGTTGTAGTGCCAATACCTTTTCAATTTGAATGCCATAATAACCACCAATACGGGGGATATCCTGAGCCGCCTGCGGGTAGTCTGCGTGCTCAACGGTCGCGACGATGTGTTCGCCGGCGCCAATAGCATAAAGGTTTTCCACAATATGAGGAGCAAGAGCAATAATGCGCTGTTCACTGTGGCCATAGCTATTAAGGCTGGTACACAGCATCAATAGCAACATCAAGATACGCATTAGTAATCAAACCCCGCACGCGCTTTAATGCCGGCCTCAAACGCATGTTTTACATTACGAACCTCACTGACGGTATCAGCCAGTTCAGTTAAACGTCGATGAGCACCTCGCCCAGTAATAATCACTGATTGCATGGGTGGGCGGTTTTGTAGTGCAACGAGCACCTCATCAAGATCTAAATAATCATAGGTGATCATATAGGTAAGCTCGTCGAGCAACACCAAGTCAATGCTGCTATCTTGTAAATAAATCTTAGCTTGCTGCCAAGTTTGCTGTGCTGCCTGGGTATCCGCTTCACGGTTTTGCGTCTCCCACGTAAAGCCTGTTTCCATCACCGCAAAAGGCACGCCTACCTGAGCTAATAAGTTGCGCTCACCGCACTCCCATAAGCCTTTAATAAATTGTACCACCGCCGCTTTTTGGCCATGACCAACACAGCGGGCAACGGTACCAAAGCCAGATGTTGACTTCCCCTTCCCGTTGCCAGTGATCACTTGTAACACTCCCTGTTCGGTTTGCGCTTCGGCAATACGTGCATCCACTTCACTTTTCACTTTTTGCTGACGTTTTTTATGTTGTTCGTTTTTATCCGCCATTTACAACTCCATGATTGTATTAACCTTTATGGTCAAATACGCGTTACTGAACACAGCCTCTAAGAGAGCGATATACTCAGTCTGTTACACTATTCGTCGGCGCTTATGACCTATAACACAGCTTCTTGTTTACACCCTTTTGAGCCAAAAGCAGGTGAAATATATCACTGTATTACAAAAACGAGTAATCACTCATGCTCAGTATACGCTAGTGGTAGGGTAATAAAACAGGGACTTCGGTCATGCACGCTTTTGCACATCAACCACATACACCTAGCTGTAGCGATGACTCCGCTATGGATGGCAGTGTAGCTGGGCTATTTGCACACCAACAACAAAAAAGTTTACTCAAACAACAACTTATAACGTCACCCATCCACCTAGAGCGTGATGCACTTTACGCCTTAGTCGTCGATACAGCACGCCAAATTATCACTCCACATAGTTTTGACCGAGATGCTGTTAGTAAGCAGTTAAACTCGTTATTTACACACTTTGGCGCTTTATACGAGCAAGCGGAACTTACCGCCAATGAACGCCGGCAGCAGTTTATCCATCAGCATGGACTGGTAATGGCACCTAACTATTGTATTCATACTATCAAAGATACGTTGCGTGTTAGTCGCTATTTGCGTGCCATAGATAAAGCGGTAACCGCGCTTTTAGATGACGAGCAAGGACAACTGCATATCGCTTACCCTGCTTGCGGTCCTTTTGCTCCTTTATTAGTGCCCTTATTGAGTTATTACCAAAGCCAGGGTATTGATGGTCGTCGATTGCGCGTTACTTTTATCGATATACAACCAGGCGCGATCAAAGCTCTGCATCACCTACTTGCCCAGTTAGGGCTACAAGAATACGTGCACCAGCTATATTGCGGCGATGCCTGTCAATACAACGCGCCTATGTTATTTGATCTTGTGGTGGTTGAGGCGATGCAGCATGGCTTTAGCCGCGAGGGTCATCTAGCGATTGCTCGCCATTTTGCCAAGCAGCTGAGCCACACTGGCTACCTTATCCCCGAACGAATAGATATTCATGCCATGCTCAATGTGGCTCAACGGGAATATGTAGAGCAGTGGCAGCAGCACGGTTTAACGCCACAGGAACAGCATCAATTGCAAGCCGAGGTTGCCAGTGAGCGCACCGAGCTGGGAAAAATCATGAGCCTAACCGCTGACAGTTTAAAAGCGATGGCCCCCCAACATATTAATGAGCAGCAACAACTCATTGAAGGAGCAACGCTGCGCATCCCTCATCTGCCTGATAAGGCCGATAAGCAAACCCTTAGTTTATACACCGATATCTCCCTATTCGCTGGAGAAACACTGAATTTGTATGAGTCTGGGATCACTCACCCACTGCCTGACTTATCTGTTTGTATTAACTTTGAACCTCAAGACCGTCATCCCGATGATACCGTGGCGCAATCAGGCGATGAGCTCAAATTTTATTATTGCCTCAATGGCTTACCTGGATTCCTGGTGACTAAGGTACATCACCATGACTAAGCCACGCATTGTCATCTACGCCAGCTCCTTGTTCGCTTGGCCTTGTATTGAGAAACTACAGCAAACGGGGCAACTGATGGGTGTGATAACCCCAGATCCGAGTCAATATCAGCAAGGCAAAGAAGCGCTTTTGTTATTGTTAAATACCCTAGCAACTAACAACATTGCGTTTGAAGCGGTTTGTAAAGAAAAGCTCCACCTGATCCCCAGCCATCTCACGCATTTTACGGCAGACTTAGCGCTGGTGATGGGTTTTCGCTATCGCTTACCTTCTTCCGTGTTGGGCCATTATCCCCGTGGCATCATCAACTGCCACGCCTCCAAACTTCCAGAGTACGCTGGACGCGACCCTATCTATTGGCAAATACGTAATCAAGAAACACACAGCGCACTGACTTGGCACCACATGAGTGAACAGCTTGATAGTGGTCAAGTAGTACTGCAAGAGCCCGTGATGATTTCTGCTGAAGACACCTATGCCAGCCTAACCCAACGATTCGCATATTTAGCGTTACATTCATTAGACGCTCTTCTCAATGAGCTCGGAAATAGCCAGCAGCAGCATGTCACCTCAGTGTCGGCATTAGCGCTCCCCCCGCCTCATATTGACCTTGATTTTAGCCAGTTTGGTGCGGGTCAAATTGATGCGCTTACGCGAGCAAGCAATGGTCATTTTGGTCGTGTGCTATGCAAAGCTAAAGGAATGCATATTGAAGTTATTCAAGCCACGGCTGTCGATTACCCAGATTACGGTGTAGCTCCTAGCACTGTGGTGATGATATCTCAAGAACATGGACTCGTAGTAAGCAGTCAAAGTGGCTGTGTACGTTTGGATATTCTCGCCTGCGAGCTTGGCGTCCTCAGCGGCGAACGTCTCGCGCACCTTATTCATTTAGATGCTGGTGAGCGCCTAAACAACTCAGAATTCTTACAACAGCAAGCATAAGGAATACCACAATGGAAGCATTTTTAGGACAAATTCAACCTTTTGGCTTTAATTTTGCCCCTCGCGGCTGGGCACTGTGTGCTGGGCAGCTCCTCGCTATCAGTTCAAACACCGCGTTATTTTCGTTACTCGGCACTAACTACGGTGGTGACGGCCGTACCACCTATGGTTTGCCTGATTTACGTGGGCGCACGGCAGTGGGCGAAGGCAATCACCCTGGAAGCCAGTTTAACTGGAGAATGGGCGAAACTCATGGAGCCGAACGTCATACACTGAATGTCACTGAACTTCCTCAACACAGCTTCACTGCAGCGCTTACCAATGTAACCGGAACGCTGATGGCTACCACAGCTGACGGTACAACTGAAACACCACAAGATGGGTATATCCTCGCGAAAACAATTCCCGGTGAATCTCGTGGCGATGACCCTGAAAAGATCTACGCTCCGGCTAACAGCGGCAGTAATGTTAACTTAGCAGGTGTATCTGTTAGCGGAACAGCCAGTATAACAAGTCCAGGCGGCAATCAGAGCTTTAGTATTCTGCAACCTACTTTAGGGGTGAATTACTCTATCGCTGAAGTAGGTATTTTCCCATCTAGGAACTAAGCTAACTCTATATTAGGAACAAACTCGGTGGTGCTTCAGCACCACACTGCAAATTAAGGAAGGTCATGCAGCAGTATCACTTTATCTCAGGGCTGCCCCGCTCAGGTTCTACTTTATTAGCTGGTTTACTCAGGCAAAACCCGCGATTCCATGCCGCCATGAGTAGCCCTATTGCTCCTCTGATGGGCAGTTGCTTAGAGCAAATAGGCGCTGGGAGTGAATTTTCCCCGTTTTTCAATGAATCTAAACGCCGTGACCTTTGCCTAAGCCTAGCCAACAGTTATTACAGTGAGCACAGAGATAAAGACGTTGTCTTTGATACTAACCGTATCTGGACTGCGCGTATGCACCAACTGATAGAACTATTTGGTGATTTCAAGGTTATTTGTTGTGTACGCAACCCGGCTTGGGTGATGGATAGTTTCGAGTGTATTTACCGTAAAAACCCCTTCGACTATAGCCGTATGTATTCACCTCAGAGTCGGCAAACGGTTTATACCCGCTGCGAATCTTTAGCCCACCATCAGGGTGCATTAGGCAGCGCGTGGACGGCTCTTAAAGAAGCTTACTACGGCGAGTTTTCAGAGCGTTTATTACTGCTGGATTACGATTTACTCACTCAGCATCCAGCTCGCTCTATGGAACTTGTTTATCAATTTCTTGCTCTGCCCACATTCGACCATGACTTTAATCAGGTGGAATATGACGAGGGAGAGTTCGATGCCAACATCGGCGTGAAAGGCCTCCATACCGTGAAAAAGCAAGTGCAGTTCACCCCAAGACGCAGCATTTTACCACCAGAATTATTTAAGAAGTACAGCGAGATGGCCTTTTGGCAAGACACAACTGGCACACAAGCCAGCTTGATCTGCGCCACACCGAGCCAAGGAGACAACCATGATTCAATTTAAAGCCAACAAACTAGCTGGAATGCTTGTACCACTGGGTTTAAGTGCTCTTCCTACTTTGGCGGGCGCCTATAGCGGTTATATACGCAATGAGACGACGCGCAGCACATCACAGACAGTTACTTTGCAGACAAGTAGCGCAACAGCAGCCCATTTGCCACTAAAAGCAAAGCAATTTAAAAGCTCAGAGTTAGCGATTACCCAGGGCGCCCCCTCTGCACAGGCTAACAATTTCACCTTGGCAGAGCCTAATCTTGTAAGCGGACAGAACATCCATGAAATCATGGTCATTGACGCAACGCTGAAAGATAAATCTACCTTTTATAAGGCACTAAAACCAGGTGTCGATATCATTGAAGTTGATGATAACAGCCCGATAATGACGCAACTGAATAAAAAACTACAAAGCTACCGCGATATCTCTGCGATTCATTGGGTAAGCCACGGCTCCAGTGGCCAAATACATATTGGTCAACAGCGAATAGATTCTCAACAGTTGCAACAGTCCCTTGTAGAGCTTAAAAGCCTGGGCAACAAACTACACGCCGATGCAGATATTCACTTTTACAACTGTAATTTAGCTAAGGGCAAGAAAGGTGAAGAGTTTATTAAGCTATTTTCCGCTTATACTGGAGCGGATGTTGCCGCCTCAGATGATTTAACAGGTGCAGCTAGCAAGCAAGGTGATTGGCAGCTAGAGATAGTCCAAGGCTCTGTTGAAAGCGCATCGCCTTTTTCGGCAGCCGCCCTTCAGGACTTCTCTGGTGTTTTAGCAAGTTATAATGCAGGGTCATTTTGCCCTCTTAGCGCTCCAGATAATGGCGAATGTGCGAATTCGGTCATCTCTAGCAATGGCAACCTGAGTGCGACTGCGCCACCTAGCTCCTACGTACAGCATTATAGTACAACCAATGCGCTCTATGCGTTTAATAACTCCTTCCCCGACAACGCATATTTAAACTTTGCAAAAAATGGTGCATACGGAAACTTCGACTTAGATAGCCTAGTCATTGACGTTGACGGCACCTGCGATATTACTGTCACAAATAACTCAGGAGCCACAATTTACTCTCAATCTGACATGAGCGGTGGTACCCAGACCCTTTCACTGTCAGGCAATAATACCAATATCTCCTCTTTCAAAGTAACGGGTACTAATTGTTCTCCAAACGCCACCTACTTTGGCGTAGTCAGTTTTGACACTTCTGTTGCTGTCACCAACACGCCCCCGTCAATTGGCAACCTCAATGGCGATATTGTCAGCCTGTTCCCTGGTGCGCAAACAATGCTTGACCAAGGCACAGCAGCGACCATAACCGATGGCGATAGCGCTGACTTTAATGGCGGTGCACTAACAGTAACAGTTACCTCAGGAGAAGATGTCGCTGAAGATTTACTTTCTGTGAATACTTCTGGAGCCGTATCCTTGGCTGGTATTACAGCGGGGAGTAATATCTCGGTATCCGGCACAGCAATTGGCACCTTAGTGAATAATATTGCCACGGGGAATGACTTTGTCGTCAACCTCAACGCCAACGCCACTGTGGCGCGTGTGCAAACCCTGTTACAACAGCTCAGCTTTGAAAATACCGATACCGCCAACCCAACCACTGGCACACGCAACGTGCGTGTCACTGTCAATGACGGCGATGGTGGCACCTCAACGAATCAAGATATCAGCGTTACTGTGCAAGCGCCGCTGAATAACGGCGATCTCATTCCTGCTGCGGGTGTCAGTGAGCCGGTGTTGAGGCCAACAACCTCGAATAGCCCGGCAACAGCCGTGGATGTGCTGGATTTTACGCTTGTTGATGGCGGTGGCGATGGTCTGCCGATGAATATCTCAAGCATTCAAGTGCAGGTAAATGGCACGGCCACCGAGTATGAGCGTGATAGTACCACTTGGCGTCTCAATGGCCCTGATGCCAATAATATAGTCGGTAATTACCTTGCAGGTACGTTGACCTTTTCTGGATTAAACATCAGTATTGCCGATGGCACCCAAGAGGACTATATAATCAATGCCTACTACCATGTAAATACTTTTATGGTAGATAACCGTACCTTTAGATTAAGCGTTAACGGTGAAACCCAGGTTACAGAGTCTTCAGGAACAACCATGGGCACTACTACTCAGGTAAATAATGGCACTGGCTCAGTGCTAGACATTACCGCTACAGGGCTAAGCTTTACGACTCAGCCTGCAGGCAGTATCTCTGGCAATGTACTCACCACTCCCCCAGAAGTAAGAGCCGTAGATGACTTCGGTAACACCGATAAAGATTTTACTGAAGTAGTGACCTTAACTGAGGCATCAGCAGGCTCACTCAGTAATGCCAGTGTGAGCGCAACCCAAGGTGTTGCAAGCTTTAGCAGCCTGATTTACACCGCCACTGCCGACCAACAAAGCTTCACGTTAACCGCTGATGACGAGGCGACAGGTGCTGACTTTGCTAGTGTCGATGCTAATAGCATTACTTCTGATGTGGTTGCCACACGTTTGCGCTTTGATACAGAACCAGCGCCAACAGCCATTCCAGCAGGACAAAACACTAGCTTCACGACCGTGCCACAAGTATCAGCAGTGGATGCTGCAGGCGTTGTCGATACTGGCTACAGCACAGATATACTATTAGCTGAGGTTAATGGCGCTGGTAGCGTCACCATGACGGCCACAGGTGACAACGATGGCAATGGCGCAACCGTGACAGTTACCCCCTCTTCAGGCATGGCAACCTTTACCAATTTAGCCCTAAATTACACCCTTTCCGGTGCCTCTGCTGAATCGTTCAACTTGCGAGCGTCATCTGGCGCATTGACCGCAGCCGACAGTGCTCAGTTGACTGCTGCAGATAATGTTCCTCCAAGTGTGACGAGTATTGCCCTTGCGGGAACCCCCGCAGCAAATGATAGCAGTATCACCTATACCATCACTTTCAGTAAAAATGCCAATAATATCAGCACCGATGATTTCACACTCACTACGGTGTCTGGGACCGCAAGTGGTGACATAGCTTCAGCGTCTGCATCCAGTGGCTCAAGCGTCAATATCACCGTCAACAACATCGCTGGTACCGGCAGCATCCGCCTAGATTTAAATGCTAATACCGACATCGTTGATGACTCTGGCAACGGCAATAATAACAATGGCTATGTGCCTGCGTTTAACTCCGGCGAAACACATAATGTAGATGTAGTTGCACCACAAATCTCCAGCATATCTGTTCCTGCTGATGGCACATATAAAACAGGTGATACTTTAGACTTCACTCTAAATAGTAATGAAAACTTAACCGTCAATACAGCTGGCGGAACGCCAGGTTTAACTATCGATATTGGTGGTTCTGCTGTCACTGCAAATTACCTGTCCGGCTCAGGAACAGCTGCGTTGAGCTTTAGAACTGGCGCACTAGCAGCCGGCCTTGAAGATACTAATGGTATTGGTTTAAGTGCACTTACCCTCGCAGGGGGAACCATCAATGATAATGCAGGTAATGCCTTAGATGTGACCTTGAATAACGTTGGCGCTTTATCTGGAGTATTGGTAGATAGCATAGCCCCGAGCGTTACCTCAGTCAGTGCAACAACAAGTGATGGCGCTTACGGTGCTGGCGAAGTAATTAATGTCGGAGTCACCTTTAGCGAAGCCATTGATGTCACTGGCGGAGTACCTAGCCTAACATTGGAAACCGGTGCCACGGATAGAACAGTTGCTTATAGTTCTGGCTCTGGCACAACTACCTTAATGTTCACCTATACAGTGCAAGCTGGCGATACCAGTGCCGACCTTGATTACACAACGACTTCAGCGTTGGCACTTAACGGGGCTCAGGTGAGTGATAGCGCTGGAAATAATGCTAACTTAACCTTAGCAACTCCAGGCGCAGCGGGCAGCTTAGGCGCTAATAAAGCGTTGGTGATAGATACCACAGCTCCAGCAAGCCCAACTGTAACCACCCCAAGCGCACCTGAGAGCACCACCAGCACTCAATTAGCAGTAGCTGGTACGCATAGCGAGAACGGTGTCAATATCGCGCTTTACGCTGATGCTAATGATGATGGTACTGCTGATTCAACCAGTGTACTGGCTTCATCTGCAGTATCTGGGAATGCCTGGTCGCTGTCGGCACCGCTGTCACTGGGCGATAATAACTTTGTGGTCGCTGCACTTGATGCTGCGGGCAATATCTCCACATACGTTGATGTAGCTACTATTACAAGAAACAGCCCACCCAATGGCTCTCCTGTTATTTCTGGCACACCTGCTGCTAATGCAAACGTAGGTAGTAATTATTCATTTACGCCGAGTGCAACTGATGCAGACAACGATCCACTAACATTTAGCATCTCTAATTTACCAGCCTGGGCCAGCTTTAACTCCAATAATGGTCAGCTACAGGGGACGCCAACCGATGCTGATATTGGTGATTACTCAAATATCATTATTTCTGTCTCGGATGGCTCAGCCACAGATTCTTTGCCCGCATTTTCTATTTCGGTAACGGCAGCAAATCAAGCACCAACTATTAGCGGCACTCCTGATGCAAAGGTTGCGATTGAGCAGAACTATAGTTTCACCCCAACTGCATCAGATCCCGATGAGGATGCCCTCACCTTTTCGATCGTCAACCAGCCTAGCTGGGCAACCTTCGATACCGCAACTGGGCAACTGCAAGGTACACCCAGTGAGAGCGATATTGGCACCGTTAGCAATATCCAAATTACCGTCAGTGACGGTGACTTGAGTGCGCAACTCCCGGCGTTTGCTATCGAAGTCACTGCGGCTAATCAGGCTCCTCGTATTATCACTCGCACGTTCAGTGTTGAAGAAGATACGTCAAAAACGGTGACCCTAGAAGTAGACGATGAACAGGCAGAACAAGTCACTATTACAGTCGTTTCTGCGCCTGTGCAGGGTGAGCTACTCGTCAATGGCTTAAGCCTCACTTACACACCGAATACTGACTTTCAAGGCACTGATAGTGCAACTTTGATAGCAAGTGACGGTGACTTACAAAGTGAACCTGTCGCTATTGAAATTACTGTCACCGGAGTCAATGACCAACCAATAGCCAATGATGATACTTTGAGCCTTACGCGCAATGACAGCGGCACATACATTCTTGAGGTACTTAGCAATGACAGCGATCCAGATCAAGGTGATACCTTACGCATAACAACAGCTAGCGCAGAGTTAGGTGATGTCACTATCGACAATGGCGCGCTGCTATATACGCCTCCGGGTGGTCTTAATGAAACCACGACACTGCGCTATCGCATCGCCGACGAGCAAGATTTAGCAGATACAGCAACGGTCAGATTCTCCCTTGATGGCCCTATGGCCGACGATATCCCGGTACTCTCACTGCCTGCGGATGTCAGTGTTGATGCCACAGGCTTGTACACTAAAGTAAATCTTGGTGTTGCCACTGCTGTCGATGCAACGGGTAAAGCCATTGCGGTTAGAATCCTAGACAATCCGGTGTATTTCAAACCAGGCGTGCATAAAATTTACTGGCAAGCTACAGATGATCAAGGTCGCAGTGCCTTGCAATCACAGCGTGTGGAGGTCAACCCACAGGTAAGCTTGAGTGCACAAAGTATTATCACTGAGGGGCGTAGTCATAGCATTACCGCTTACTTAAACGGCCCTGCGCCAAGCTACCCACTTATTGTGCCTTTTACCGTCAGTGGCAGTAGCAGCAGTGATGACCATTCACTTACCAATGCAGAACTACGCTTCACCTCTGAGCAAGCAACCATCGACTTTGATGTGTTCGCTGATGCCCTTGATGAAGAGGATGAAACCATCACCATAACACTGGCCGAAAGTATCAATAGAGGCCCAACGTGGCAGCACCAGGTAACGATTACACAGCGTAACCTTGCCCCACAAGTGAAGGTAACAGCACAGCAAAACGCGCAAGCGATGACGTTATTTGTTGCCGACCAGGATATTGAACTTGTTGCCCAAGTAACCGATGCGAATATCAATGACTCTCATACTTATCAGTGGCAAATAAACCCGACACTACCTTTGAACCAATCGAGTAGTGAACGCGCTATTATTGAGGCCAATGATCTAACTCCGGGTATCTATAATGTCAGTCTCGAAGTCACTGATAGCGGCACTCCAGCGGCCAGTCAAAGTGTCAAACTACAGTTAGATGTGCGCAGTACGCTACCGCCTTTGAGCGATAATGATAGTGACGGCGATCTGATCCCTGATGATAGTGAAGGTTACCGTGATAGTGACGGTGACGGCGTTGCTGATTATTTGGACGCCATCGGCGTATGTCACTTACTTGCAGCGACACCAGCGCAAGAAGACAACTTTATCGTCGAGACTGAATATGGCAACTGTCTGCAAACCAGCATATTTGCTGATGCTGCGAATGCAGGGGCTGAGCTGATGCCAGAGCAGGTCGCAAGTGATGAAGACACACGTCATGTTGGCACACTTTACGGTGTGGTAGTCAGTGCCCTACCGGTGCCTGGTGCTGCCGTTGATTTTGTACTTCCGCAGCGTCAGCCGTTGCCGCAAAATGCACTCTATCGCAAGTATATCAATGATCAATGGCAAGATTTGGATACCCAAGGCGATGACGCTGTTGCTTCAGCGTTAGGTAGTAAAGGTTACTGCCCAGCACCAGGCAGTGGGCTTTGGCAACCCGGGCTGACAGCCGGTCACTGGTGCGTACAATTAACTTTGACAGATGGCGGCGCCAACGATGCTGATGGCATCATCAATGGCAGCATTGTTGACCCTGGTGTGGTGGCTATAGCTCTTGATGCGAACCAGCCACCGGTTGCAAACGATGATGTGTATACGGTAGCAGAGAACGCCATGCCGATGCTCGATGTGCTAAGTAATGATACTGATGCCGAGAGTGATGAAATCATGCTTACTGGCGTCGAGGCGGAGCTGGGTGATGCCAGTATTATTGATGGCAAAATTCAATACCAAACACCTAGCCAGTTCATTGGTAACGACCGTTTGATCTACAGTATTCGCGACGCTGCTGGCAATAGCCACAGTGCCGAGGTAAGTATTAACATTGTCGCTAACCAAGCGCCGGTTGCAGTTGCAGATAGCGCATCAGTGGCCTACCAAGGTACGGTTACAGTGGATGTACTCGCCAATGATAGCGACCCAGAAGGACAAGCGTTAACAGTAACCCAAGTAAGCAGCGAACATGGGGAGGTAGTAATTAACAGTGACTTCTCATTACGCTTTAGCGCCGCTGATGGCTTTAGCGGTAATGCGTTAGTGCGCTACACCCTAAGCGATGAACTCGGAGCCACCGCACAAGGCGAGCTTAATATAGAGGTTGCTGCTGAGGTAGATAACTCACAGCCGCCAAAGCGTAAGCAAAGTAGCGGTACTCTAGCATGGCTAGTTATGTTACTTGCGTTAGTGGCTATTCGCCGACAAGCCAAGCAACTGAAATAACCGCAACGTCATTAAGTTAATGCATAAAAGCCTCGCAGAGCGGGGCTTTTTTATTGTGTGCGATAACGGGAAAATAATAACAGTAAAAAGAATATGCTTCCGATAGCTGAGGTGATCACCCCAACTGGCAGTTCTTGATTATCTAACACTGTGCGTGCGGCCAAATCTACCCACACCATAAATAGCCCGCCGCTAAAAAAGCTCGCGGGATATAAATAACTACCTGCACGAGGGGCTAATATTCGCACCAAATGGGGGAGCATCAGCCCGACAAAACCTATACCACCGCACACACTCACAAGCACTGCAGTGATCAGCGCACTTAATAGCAGCATAGCTAAACGTAGTCGCTGCACATGAATACCCAGAGTATGGGCACTCTCATCCCCAAGCAGCAGGGCATTTAATGGCGCCCGTAACAGCCATACAATTGCGAGGCTGACGCCCATAAGCACACTCACCGGTAGCAGCATAGCCATGGAAGCACCGGAAAAGCTGCCCAAAGTCCAAAATACCACCGCGCTTACAGCCTGGGGCTCGCCAAAATACAGCAACAAGCTAGTCAGCGCACTGAAACCAAAAGATAAGGCCACCCCTGCCAACACCAAAATGGAGTTTTGCATATAGCGAACACTGTAGGCCACAATCAGCAACAACACCACGGCCAGCATCGCACCTGCAAAGGCACTGATGCTCAGCAGCACAGGGGCGCTAACCCCAAAAAGCACCATGGTCACGACCACGCCCAGAGCTGCCCCCGAGGAAATACCAAACAAGTAAGGATCCGCTAACGGGTTGCGTGTGACCGTTTGTAAAATCCCCCCCGCTAAAGCCAATCCACCACCCGCCAAAAAAGCAATGCCTACACGAGGGCTGCGCAATTGCCAAATAATTTGCTGCCACAGCGAATCACTGTCCTCGCCACTGAGTACTGCCAACAGTTGCGGCCAACTTAAACTCACGGCGCCTTGCTTAAGTGCAAACAACCCACTAAGCACAAAAACCAAAAGTACTGCAATCAGAGATAAAACATATTTAACCGTCATGCTGATGCCTTTGATAGCCGTAAAAATATTGTACCAGCGGCCACTTATCGGGCTGCTGCGGATGACCACTGACTTTTGCGCAAACGCCAAAAACATCACTGAGCAGTTGCTCGGTCACCACCTTTTTTGGCGTACCATCCGCAACCAGTTGACCGTGCTTAAGAATCAACAATCGGTCACACAGCGCACAGGCTAAGTTAAGGTCATGAAATGACGCCAACACCGTTAGCTTTAACGAACGCACCAGCTCCATCAATTCTATTTGATATTTAATATCTAAATGGCTGGTGGGCTCATCCATGATCAGTAACTGCGGTTGTTGCACTAAGGCCCGAGCAATATGAGCGCGCTGCTGCTCTCCTCCCGATAACTGAGCTAAGGGTTTATGCTGCAAGTTACACAGCCCTACATCCACCAAAGCCTGATGGACTCGCTGCTTTTGCTCCTGCGTTAATGCACGCCACATGCCCCCTTGGGGCAATAAGCCAAGAGTCACCACCTCATAAACAGTGAGTGACATATCGCTTTCTGGCTGTTGCAGCACCACGGCTACGTTTTGTGCCAATGTGCGCTGTGGCAGAGCCTGTAAACACTGACCATTAAGGGCAATAGTCTCAGCCGAAGTGCGGTAATAACGATAAATGCAGCGCAGCAGTGAGGATTTCCCAGCCCCGTTAGGTCCCAACAGGCCCACAAACTCCCCTTGCTCAAGCGAGAAACTAAGGCGTTCAAGTACCCGATGTTCGCCAAGCTGGTGCGATAAATTTTGAACCTGTAATAACGGGCGTTGCAACACGGTACTCACTTAGCGAGGTCAGAAAAGAGCTATTATGAAAGCATTATCGCGCAAAGTAAATTTTGTCTATCCAGACGTCTGTGAAGCCATGGCAACATGGCGTGATAGTACGCATAACCTACTAGGGCAACTAAACGCACGTAGACAACAAACCGCGTCACATTCTACTTTTTACTTTATTGGTGGCCTGCGCGGTACTCGGATCATCGGGCCAAAAGTGCTTTGGATAGCGACCCTTCATCTCTTTTTGCACTTCGCGGTAACTACTTTGCCAGAAATGCGCAAGATCTTGGGTTATTTGCAACGGTCGCCGCGCCGGCGAGAGTAATTCGAGTTGCAGCGGCAGCTTGCCTTGCGCCAACTCCGGGCTCGACTGCCAACCATAAACCTCTTGCATACGGACGCTGAGTTTGGCCGGACCATCGAGTTGATAATGAATGCGATGACTGGCACCCGAAGGCAGAGTCATTGACTTTGGTAAGAGCTGCTCCAGGCGCTGTTGGCTCGCATAATCTAACAGGCTGAGCAAAGCAATCCGATAGTCAAACTGCTGTAATTGCGATAATGACCCCACATGCTCTAAAAACGGCGCGAGCCATTGCTCTGCTTGGCGCAATAGCTGCGCCTCATCGGCGAGAGTAAACTCGCCACCAAGCAATTGGCTAGCCAGTAACATACGCACTCGTAGTTGCTGCGACTGTGGATGCTGAAACAGCTCCCAGCCCCGCTGTTGTATTAACTCCAGCCATGCCTGTACTTTCATTTGGGCATCGATTTTTTTGCCACTGGGCTTAGTGGCAATAACGATTGCACCCAATTGCTGGCGCTGCTCATTAATGAAACGCCCTGCTTTGATATCAAATTCGCACACTTGACGCTCACTAAACAAATGTGGTAAATGGGTTTGCAGCATGGCCGGGGAAAAGGCGGTGGCGCTAAAAATATGCTGGCCATCTTTGCCACCAACATCGGCGATGGCCACATACTGCTCATCCAACCACAACTGCGGATGCGCACTCACCCCCGCACCATTACTGAGCAACATACCCGAGCCACGCCGTTTGGCTAGACGGTCAGGATAGGCCAACGCCACGACCACTGGCAGCAAGTGCATAGGTAAGTCTTTGTTCGCCGGCAAGGATAAACGCTGGCGCCAGTACTTCAGTTGTTGCGTAAATGCTGGGTGAGGACGATGCTGTTGCGCGCTGATAGCGGTAGCAAGCTCAGCATCAATGCGCACCCGTGCCTCCATCAAGGCGACAAAATGCACCGCCAGGTGCACAAAACCAGGATGCTGAGATTCACGTTGCTGAGCTTGGTACAGCAAATGGGCAAAACGTAAATCGCTGCCCATAGCATGTATTTCTCTTGCCTTTGCGGTGAGTTTGCCATCGGCAATCAGCTCTAACATCTGTAACAGTTCGCAGGCTTTGTGCTGCTGCGCCGCAGAAGGCGGGTCAAGCAGCTGTAATTGCTCGATATCGGCCCCCCACAGCTTCGCCTCTAGCATTAAAGGACTAATATCACTGGTTAATATTTCCGGTGCATCATGTTGCGCCCGTCGCTCTAATTGCTCTTTACTGCCTAAACGATAGACCACTCCAGGCTCTATACGCCCCGCTCGCCCAGCCCGTTGCAGCGCCGAGGAGCGTGAGATATTCACGGTTTTCAGCTCACTCACACCGGTTTTTAGATTGAACTGCGCGGCGCGGCGTTTACCGCTGTCGATAACAATGCGAATGCCCTCAATAGTCAGGCTGGTCTCGGCCACATTGGTGGTTAATACCACCTTGCGCTGACCTTGCGCTGCGGGTGCTATCGCTCGTTGCTGGGCGGCTTTGTCTTGCTCGCCATATAAGGTGTGGACTTCAATATCGCTGGGCAGCCCGCTGAGCTGCGCGGCGACATAGTTTATTTCTTTTTGTCCTGGCAAAAACACCAAGGCGCTACCGCTTTGCTCTTGCAGCGCTGTGATTACGGTGGGTGCAATAGCCTCAAGCCACTGCGTTGGCTGCGCTAAGGGGCGGTAGATTTCCTCTATTGGGTAGCTGCGACCTGCTGAACTAATGAGTGGGCAATCAAAAAAGCGTTGGTAGCGCTCGCCATCAAGGGTGGCGGACATCAATAAGATCTTTAAATCATCACGCAACATCTGGCTTTCTAACGCAAAAGCTAATGCCGTATCAGCAGCCATCGAGCGTTCATGAAATTCATCAAAAATAACTAAGTCGACACCACTGAGCTCGGGGTCTTGCTGCAACATGCGCGTTAATACCCCTTCAGTGACAATTTCTAGGCGCGTCTCAGCGCTTACCTTGGTCTCTTGGCGCAATCTCAAGCCCACGCTTTGTCCTACTGCTTCTTGTTGCTGAGCAGCCAAAAAGCGCGCTATGTTGCGCGCAGCTAAGCGCCGGGGCTCAAGCATGATAATGCGGCGAAAATGGCCTTCACGAAGCAACTGCAAGGGCAACCACGTTGACTTCCCTGCGCCAGGTGGGGCTTGCAGTAGGCACATAGGCACACGATGTAATTGCTCAACAAGTTGCGGGTAACTTTGCTCTATTGGTAAGGCCATAATCCCAAGGTATTCATACTCTTTGCCACTATTGTACGTTATTCATTTTGCCTGTGCAGCTTGCCAAGCAACTGTCGGTTCATTTCCATAACTTGCTGTGGGCATAGTAATGCGGGGCAGCACTGTAGTAGCCGAGATTCAAAACTAGCCAGATCAGGGGCATTAAATAAGTGTGCAAACCATATATCTAAGGGAATACCTAACGCCTGCGTTAAAAACAGCTCCCCCTGCCAATCGCGCGGTGAAAGCGATCTAGGTTGCTGGTTTTGCTTTGCCCATAAACACTGCGCAAACGCCCTCTTTATATAAATGAGCCCGAGATCTGCACAGTCATTAATGCTGGGTAAGGTGTGTGCGGCTAGGCGTTTATCGTGTGGAAAATCGAATATGAAATCGGCCTGCCTGGGGTTGGCATAGTGAAAAGGAACGTGTGCGCCCGCAAAAAGGCAAGTTGCCTGCGGCGGTACTGAAAATGGCACGGTTAAGCTCGATTGCCCTTCGCTTAAAACGCAGTGATTATAAACTTGGATATCCGTGGTCAGCGTAAAATGATCGTCACTTTGATGCTGCGCTGGAATAACAAGCTCACCACGTATATCGGTAATATCATCACGCGCTAAGCGCTGTGCTGCCGCTTTATCGAGGCGAAAGTACTCATCAATCAAAACCCGCTCTTTAGCGCGCTCTAGCCAAGCTCGCAAAGAAACCACTTGAGGAATTAACACTCCCTGTGCTTGCAGATAACGCACGAGGTTTTTAAATATCCATACCTGGGGCTCACGACGAAGCAGTGCTGTCATCGTTTCAGAAATAACGATATCGAATCGACTTTGCGCGTCAGGTTGCCAGCAGGTCGCATCAGCAACCACATATTCGCTGACTAAGTGCCCAATATGCCAGCATGCAACCAATTTTTTGACCGCCTCAATATTCTCCTGGTGAATATCCATCAATGTCACCCGCACCGGTAATTCGGGGTGGCATGCGAGGTAGGGCAATAATAAGGTGGCAAAAGGGCCGGTGCCCGCATAGAGGATGTGGACTACTTTATCACCGTGGACTTTATCGTTAATAGCCGCCGCAACCCCTTGCATAAACACTTGGGTGCGCAGTGGCTCCAAGGAGCAGCGTGCAGCTTGTACCGGAGAAATTGCCACCCCATGCTCGGTATATGTTCCGTGCGATGTATTCATATCCGCTCGCGACGAAACACCACTTTCTTGCTCTAACGCGTTAACCAAAGCATGAATAGGTTGCTTAACAACACCAGCGTCCACTGGCGCTGCAATAATGGTTGCGACTAGCTGTTGTAACTGCTTGAGGGTCATTAATCAGGCTCAAAGGGAAACATGCACTATTGTTAGCAAATCCCCTCTTGGTGTGTCATTACAGCGCATTACACTGTGCTCAGCTAATGAGGGTTTTGCAACAAGCTGACAATTCAATAAAATTTCATATAAGACATGAGCTTAGCGATTGACTGTTCTGCGGCCTTGTATGAGAATAGCGATAAAAGGAACATAGCATGGAGGCCTCAATGCTCATCAATGCAAGAGAAGAATTAAGAAATAAGCAGCGAGATCAGCAACTCGCTCATCTATTAAAGTCTAACCAGCATAACTTTATCCATCTTAATGACAGGGAGTTTTTTGATTACGCTGTGAACGTAAAACGCACCCAAGGTCATTCTAATGAGCGAATCGCCGCCTGGTTCGAATCAATTATGGAACGCGCCAATATTGTACCTGAGCTTTGGCGAGCGCATCGCGATTGGGTTAAAAATGGTTCAGGGCTCGTCCCTTTAGGGCTGGATGTGGCCGCCTTGACAGCGATTGCGCTAGAGATGCAGCGTAGCGGTTCAGTCTTTGATAAATTCAAAGTGAAGTCATATTCTGGGAAAAACTACATTATTTTCAAAGGCTACTCAGGCCTGAGAAGACACCTGACGGGAACCCGGTACTTAGCCAATAACCCTAAGCTAGTATCTTTCGGTATCGGTAAGCTGGGAGCGCAAAGCTCTATTAAGCAAGGGTTTGTGTTAACGATTCTTATCTCTGCAGGATTTCATGCCTTGGAGCAACTGATTGATGATAGTAAAACATGGCACGACTTTATTGGTGGTTTATCTGTTGATGTTGCCATCGCAGCAGCATCATCAGGTATTGCCTGGGGAGCGGTAACTGCCGTTGTGGGAACGGCTGCAACCGTCGCCGTTGGCCCTATGATTGCCGTTGTTGTGGTGGGTGCAGCTCTGGCTGGTTTGGCCTATACATTCATTGATACTGATGCGATAGCAGAAAAAATAGCAGCTAGTCTAAGAGCGGTTGAAAACGATTTAAAACAAAGCTTTCAGCAAGCACGTAGAGAGATAGACCGGGCGCAGCGGTGGTACGAACAAGACCCCATCGGGTTTATGCACCGTTTATTTGGGCTTCCTTACTCTGGCGGATATAGATAGCACAATGGATGACGTGCAAAGTACAACGATGGACAGAGTAAAGCTATTCTGCTTTTTTGCTTTATTCTGTGTACTTACTTTACTGCTCCCTTATGCAATGTTCAGTGAAGTGAGCCAAGTAAGTACAGCCCTAGGAGAGCATGTTCTGGCTTTTCGGGAGCGCAGTTTTTCTCCTTCTTTGGTATTGGCCACCCCCGTTTTTGCCGTATTAACCTACTTACTGTGGTTACGAGCAACTCATACCCAAGTAAGTGATAGGCTACTTAGCGGTTGGTTTAAGCTGTGCGGCGTGACCTTGGTATTGATGTTAATTGCCACGCCAGTCTACACCTATCTCATTGAACACCATATTAGTGCTCAGGGTTACACCCTATGCAGCGCCTACGGCCGGGGCACGATTGGCTCAGCCGATATCTGGCTAGCAAATGAGAGTCATTGTATAAAAGAAGGTTTCCCCGTACGCAACGAACTCGTTGACTGGCTATCTCAGCAACCATCTGATACCAGCGCGCAACAAGTAAAGCAGAAGTTGGCAGAGTTACTTGAAGCAGACTCCAAGCGTTAATGCACCGCAAACACTTTTAATAACGATTTTTCATAACTATCGGGATGAGTAAACAATGCAACAATTTCGTTGCGAATAGGGTTTACCCTAATTTCAGTAGGCTCATCTAATATCGCAACCTGCTCACATTGGCCTTCAATAATTTTGAATATTCTTGCGTATGAAGTATTCGATTGAAAAACCTCTAACACCAATAAATCTGCATTTGCGTATACTGAATTCACATAAATATTTTCATCAGCTAGTGGGCACTCAAAACCACGAGTTATTTTTTTATCGCTGACGCGAATTTCACTAACTTTATCTGAACTCACCTCAAGTAAAGTATTTTTCATCTGGTAAAGCCGATGACCTTTATAATCGCTCTGCTTATCTAAAATTTCATCTTCTTTAAAGTCCCATAAAAAGAGCGAGTCTATATTATTCACTAATAACAAAGCGTTTTTCTCATCAACAAAGTGAGGGGCAAAAATACGTCCACTGAACTCCTTTTTAGCAATTGATTTGCCACTAGGTAAATCCCATAATTGCAGCTCTGAACTGTCAAAAAACATCCCTTGCTTATAAGCAACTGTTGCTGCTGTTTTTTCGCCTAAGCTATTATCTTTTCTGATACTAAAAGGCGCAGGTAACTCTTTCATCTTAAGTGAGGGCTTCCGTTTCTCTTTATAATAAGTGCCAGCCATCAGATAATGATCATTAACCAATAACTTATCCCCTAGGAAGCTAAGCTCATAGCCCGATGCAACTTCAGACACTTCATTTTTTGCATCGATTTTTACAACTTTTTCGTCGACTATCGCATACAGGTTCTCTCCATCTTCGGCTAGTTGACTAACCTGATGGGAAAAACTTAAGCTATCTATATCGCCTGTTTTTGTGTTTAGAAGAAAGGTAATATCCGCTGACAAAGTAAATACCAGTTGCTCCCCTGAAGGATGATACTCAACAGACTCATAATGATTTCCATCGAGCTCATATTGAGAAAGCAAGCTTACGCTGGCATTAACTTCGCTTTGAATTAAAAAAGCTATTAATAAATATACAATACGCATTATTTTGCAGAGATGTAACCATAAAAATAATTCAGAAAGTCTTTTACTGTAAGCTTATTACCTGCCCCCATTCCTCGAGGATAGAGCTGATGCACAGGTAGCTTCCCTTCCCTATATCCCCACGTAGCTAGAGTGAATTGCAGCTCTTCTTCCAATAATTCATCATAAGCCATATCAATTAGGTCGATAGATTTTCCCGCGACCGTTATGCCTGAGCTCAAAATAGCCCAATGGTTTGCTAGTGCATTCACTTTCGCGGCTTTAGGTTGCACTTTCATACCCCAAATTCGGGCCTAGCCACTTTTCGGCTTCCTCCAGCGTCATTCCTTGGCGGTTGGCATAGTCCTCAACTTGGTCTTGTTGAATCCCTGCCACGGCAAAGTATTTCGAATCAGGGTGTGAGAAATACCAACCCGAGACGGCGGCACCCGGCCACATCGCATAGGAGCTCGTCAGTTTCATGCCGATGCGCTCTTCAACACTCAGTAATTCCCAAATCTTAGCCTTTTCAGTGTGCTCTGGGCACGCTGGATAGCCTGGCGCAGGGCGAATACCCTGATAGTTCTCACGAATGAGCTGATCATTGTTTAACGCTTCGTCTGCGGCATAACCCCAGTACACTTTACGCACTTGCTCATGCAGGTATTCTGCGAAGGCCTCTGCAAGGCGGTCAGCCACCGCTTTGACCATGATTTTATTATAATCATCACCTTGGTCATCAAAGGCCTGGGCTAAGTCATCTTCTTCTAACCCGCCGGTCACGGCAAAGGCGCCAAAGTAGTCGGCAACACCTTTAGGCGCGATATAGTCGGCTAAACAATAATTAGCAAAGCCCTTTTTGTGCGTTTGCTGGCGTAACTGACACGAACGTAAAATCACTTCGTCACGCTGCTCGTCGCGGTATATTTCTATGTCATCGCCCACGCGGTTTGCTGGGAATAAGCCAATCACCCCTTTTGGTTGAATGCTGCCTTGGCGCGCAAACTCATCCAACATTGCATTTGCATCGGCAAACAATGAGCGCGCTTGCTCACCCACCACCTCGTCATTCATGATACGCGGGTATTTGCCGGCCAAAGACCAGGTCATAAGAAATGGCGTCCAGTCGATATATTGCCGTAAGGTGCTCACTGGCACCGAGTGAAACTCTTGGACTCCTAGCTGTTTAGGCACAGGCGGAGTGTAGTTTTGCCAATCAAGCTGGGCATGATTAGCGCGTGCTTGTTGCAAACCTATGGGCTTGGAGCGGGGTTTCTTGCGTGCTTGTTGCTCTCGCACTCGCTCGTACTCTGCTTTAGTTTTGCTCAAAAACTCACTTTTCGCGGTTTTACTTAGCAAACTAGATGCCACGCCCACCGCACGGCTGGCGTTATTAACATAAACCACACCGTTGTCATATTGGGGCTCAATTTTTACAGCGGTATGTGCCTTTGACGTCGTCGCGCCACCAATCAGCAACGGAATGGTAAAATCGCGGCGTTTCATTTCTTTGGCGACATGCACCATTTCATCTAAAGAGGGAGTGATAAGCCCCGACAAGCCTATAATATCGGCGTGTTCGTCTATCGCGGTTTGTAGGATTTTTTCAGCGGGCACCATCACCCCTAAATCAATCACCTCGTAATTATTACACTGTAACACCACGCCAACAATATTCTTACCAATATCATGAACGTCGCCTTTTACTGTGGCCATGACAATTTTACCGTTGGTTTCACCCTCTTGTTTCTCGGCTTCGATGTAAGGGTCTAAATAGGCCACCGCGCGTTTCATCACGCGCGCTGATTTCACCACCTGCGGCAAAAACATTTTCCCGGCCCCAAACAGATCACCCACCACATTCATGCCATCCATCAACGGCCCTTCAATGACCTCGATGGGTTTAGCAAACTGCTGTCGGCACTGCTCGGTGTCCTCATCAATATAATCTGTAATGCCTTTAACTAGGGCATGTTCTAAGCGCTTTGCCACCGGCCAACTGCGCCACTGTAAATCCTCAACTTTCTCAGCTTGCGCCATGCCCGAATACTTAGGCGCTAATTCCACCAACCGCTCTCCGGCGCCGGCATCTTTATTTAAAATCACATCCTCAACGGCGTCTCTCAGCTCAGAGGGAATATCGTCATACACCGCTAATTGACCAGCATTGACGATGCCCATATCCATTCCGGCTTGAATGGCGTGATACAAGAACACAGAGTGAATAGCCTCACGCACCGGATTGTTGCCTCGAAACGAGAAAGAGACGTTAGACACACCACCGGATACCTTGCAGTGCGGAAGGTTCTCCTTGATGCGGCGAGTTCCTTCGATAAACTCCACGGCATAGTTGTCATGCTCTTCTATGCCGGTGGCCACGGCAAAGATATTGGGGTCAAAAATAATATCTTCTGGCGGGAAGCCCAATTCATCGACCAAGATGCGATAAGAGCGCGCGCAAATAGCAAACTTCCGCTCGGCGGTTTCTGCTTGGCCACTTTCATCAAAGGCCATCACCACCACAGCGGCGCCGAAGCGCTTTAATACCTTGGCTTGGTGACGAAACGGCTGCTCTCCCTCCTTGAGGGAAATAGAGTTCACTATCGCCTTGCCTTGAATGCATTTTAGTCCCGCCTCGATTACTTCCCATTTCGACGAGTCCACCATAATGGGCACTTTCGAAATATCGGGCTCTGAGGCGATAAGGTTCAAAAAGGTGACCATGGCCGCTTTAGAGTCCAACATGGCTTCATCCATGTTGATATCGATAATCTGCGCGCCATTTTCAACTTGCTCACGTGCCACCTCTAACGCGGTTTCGTAATCTTCCTCGAGGATCAGCCGTTTAAAGCGCGCCGAGCCGGTCACATTGGTGCGCTCGCCGACATTGGTAAAAGTTGCAGTATTATTCATGTTATTGGCCCCTTAATTGAGATTACAGGCTTCAAGGCCACTTAAACGCATGCGCACCGGCAGCTCGGGCAAAGTACGTGGAGCGATGTTTTTTAGCCCATCACTAAAGGCTTTAATGTGCTCGGGCGTGGTCCCACAACAGCCACCAACAATATTGATAAACCCTTGCTCCCCCCAGTCGATGATTTCTTGTGCCATTTCCTCGGCTTCTAAATCATATTCGCCAAATTCATTCGGCAGCCCAGCATTGGGGTGCACCGAGGTGTAGGTTTCACAAATACTAGCCAACTCTTCCACATACTGACGCAGCAAATCTGGCCCTAACGCACAGTTCAAGCCAATGGAGAGCGGTTTAATATGGCGAATGGAATTATAAAACGCCTCGGTGGTTTGCCCTGACAAGGTTCGACCCGAAACATCGGTGATGGTGCCGGAGATCATCACCGGCAGAGTCACTCCAGCCTGTTCGAACGCTTCTTCTACCGCAAAGGAAGCGGCTTTGGCATTGAGGGTATCGAAAATGGTTTCAATTAAAATCAGATCGGCACCACCTTCTATCAGCGCCAGGGTCGATTCGATATACGCGGCCACCAGCTTATCGAAGGTGATATTGCGATAGCCCGGATCATTAACATCCGGCGAAATCGAGCAGGTTTTTGATGTTGGCCCCAGTACGCCGGCCACGTAGCGCGGTTTGTGTGGCTCGCGAGCGGTGAACTCATCGGCCACTGCGCGTGCCAGCCGGGCCGATTCGAGGTTAATCTCACGGCTTAGGCTCGCCATGTCATAATCTTCCATGGAAATGGTCGTGGCGTTAAAGGTATTGGTCTCAATAATATCGGCGCCCGCTGCCAAATATTCACGGTGAATTTGTGCTATCAACTGCGGTTGAGTGAGGCTCAATAAATCGTTGTTGCCCTTGACCAACACATGCCAATCTTGAAACCGCTCACCACGATAATCATGCTCTTCGAGCTTATGCTGTTGGATCATCGTACCCATGGCGCCATCTAAAATTAAAATGCGCTCGTTGAGGGCCAGTGTTAATGCATCACGTTTATTCGGCATAGTTGTTAGTCCTTACATCCTGGCTAACCAGATTAATATCATAGGGAGTGGTTTGGTAAACGTAGTAATTAAGCCAATTCGAAAATAGCAAAAAGGCATGGCTTTGCCAGGTTTTCGAGGGCTCTTGCGCTGGGTCGCCATTAGGGAAGTAGTTTTCTGGCATCGGTGCGTCAGCGCCTTTATCGCAATCACGTAAATACTCTTTTTTCAGGGTATCGGCATCATATTCAGGGTGTCCGGTGATATACACCTGCGAACCGCTCTGGTTCTTAAGTAAGTAAGCACCCACCCTTGGCGAGCCTGCTACCACGACTAACTCTTTACAGGCGTTTATCGCAGCAATATCAATATGGCCATAACGCGAATGCGGGACTAAGAAGCGATCGTCAAAGCCCCGGGTTAACGCCGCGTGGTCAAAATAACACTGATGCTCAAACACTCCGCACAACTTATTTTTCTGCAATTGACGCTTAAGTCCATGGTGATGGAAAAGCCCAGCGTGCGCCGCCCAACAACTAAATAGCGTCGAGGTCACATGGTGCTCCGCCCAATCAAAGAACGCTTGTAGCTCCGACCAATAACCTACTTCATCATATTCTAAGTGAGCCAAGGGCGCGCCGGTAACAATCAAGGCATCGTAATTATTGTCTTTAACATCTGAGAAATACTGATAAAACATATCCAGATGCTGCTCTGAGTTGGCGCTAGAGCGGTGCGTATCTAAACGCAGTAAGTCAACATTGACCTGCAATGGCGTATTCGCCAGCAAACGAATAAATTGCACTTCGGTTTCCACCTTATTCGGCATCAGGTTCAAAATAGCCAAGCGCATGGGCCGGATTTCTTGAGTCCGAGCGCGACTTTTTGGCATCACGAATACGTTTTCTTGGCGCAGCTCCATAATGGCTGGCAAAGCGTCTTGAACCGTAATGGGCATGGCGGTACTCCGAATTAGAAGATAAGAGGCTATTATGAACGCCACACTGGAAATTTCAACCTCTAGATGTTTAGACGTCCAAAATAAAGTTGCAGTGAATGAGTTAGCTGCAATAATGCCCGCGATTAATTAACTAAGAGTCGATGATGGGTATAGGTGAAATTGCAGCAATCAGTGCAGCCGTGGTTTGGGCCTTTTCTACCTTATTGTACAAAGGCTTCAGTCATCATCTTTCACCGCTGCAATTAAATGTAAGTAAAGGCTTACTCGCTTCTTTAATGATGGTGATTGCCATGGCGCTGCTTGGCGATGGGGCCATGCCAGTGCAGCTCACCTCATGGGGCTGGCTTATCGCCGGTGGGGTTATCGGTATCGCCATTGGCGATAGCGCCTACTTTGGCGCCCTGCGCAGTATTGGCCCAGCACGAACCTTAATAATCGAATCTCTCGCCCCAGCCTTGACTGGCATACTCAATATTGTGCTGTTAGGTGTGTACTTACCGCTACTGGCCTGGTTGGGCATCGCCATCACTTCGGTGGGGGTGATCCTCGCGGTATTACCTCAACGCCACTTGCCCCCAGTTGATAAGAAGTTTTACTTTCAAGGCGTGGCTTTCGCATTACTTGCGGCTTTGTGCCAAGCCAGTGGCATGGTGATGTCAAAAGGGGCTATGAATACTGAGTCGATGAGTAGCCTATGGGCCGCCCTTATTCGCCTCCTTGCCGGCACATTGAGCGTGGCTTTACTGGTAATGATTATAAAACGCAGCGACCTATACCAAGCCATTCGACTGCACGGTATTGATAACAAACGCTGGCTGCTCGTGGCTGTTTTTTTCGGCACCTTTGTTGGCTTGTGGCTGCAATTGGCGGCGGTGCAGCATACCGACCCGGCTATTGCACAAACTATTTTTGCCACCGCCCCGCTGATGGTCATGACGATTGGCTTTTTTAAACGCGAGCCGGTGACTTGGCGTATGATAGTGGGCGGTTTACTGGCGCTGGCTGGAGTGGCCATATTATTGGCAAATTAACGGGCCATTCGTTGACGCTTTCACCATAGAAACTCTACAATAACGGCAGTTTAAATTAGTCACATTGTAAAGGCTCCTTTCATGGTTTTACCTGATAAGTTTATTTTCTCGATGAGTCGCGTGTCAAAGGTGGTGCCACCTAAACGCACTATCTTAAAAGACATCTCTCTGCACTTTTTCCCTGGCGCTAAAATTGGTGTACTTGGCCTAAATGGCGCAGGTAAATCGACCTTACTACGCATTATGGCCGGCGTGGATAAAGATTTTGAGGGTGAGGCACACCCTCAACCAGGCATTAAAATTGGTTATCTTCCTCAGGAGCCTGAGCTTGATGAAAGCAAAACGGTGCGAGAAGTTGTAGAAGAAGCGGTCAGTGAAGTTAAAAATGCTCTTGATCGCCTTGACCAAGTATACGCTGAGTATGCCATGGAAGATGCCGATTTCGATGCGCTTGCCAAAGAGCAAGGCGAACTTGAAGCCATTATTCAAGCCCACGATGGCCACAACCTTGATAACGCCCTAGAGCGCGCCGCAGATGCATTACGACTGCCAGCTTGGGATGCCAAGATTGAGCATTTATCAGGGGGTGAGCGTCGCCGTGTAGCAATCTGCCGCTTATTGCTTGAAAAGCCAGATATGCTTATTCTCGATGAGCCTACCAACCACTTAGATGCCGAATCTGTCGCTTGGTTAGAGCGCTTCCTACATGATTATGAAGGCACTGTAGTGGCGGTAACCCACGACCGTTATTTCCTTGATAACGTGGCTGGCTGGATCCTCGAATTGGACCGTGGCGAAGGTATTCCGTGGGAAGGCAACTACTCTTCTTGGCTTGAGCAAAAAGACGCACGTCTGCAACAAGAGCAAAAAGCTGAGAAAGCAAGACAAAAATCCATCGCTCAAGAGCTTGAGTGGGTACGTTCAAACCCGAAAGGTCGCCAAGCAAAATCAAAAGCGCGTATGGCGCAATTTGCTGAACTACAACAAGGCGATTATCAAAAGCGTAACGAAACCAATGAGCTGTTTATTCCACCTGGCCCGCGCCTAGGTGATCAGGTCATTGATGTACAGGGATTAAACAAGAGCTTTGGCGACCGTGTGCTTATTGATAACCTTGATTTTAGCGTTCCCAAGGGAGCGATTGTCGGCATTATTGGTGCCAACGGTGCTGGTAAATCGACCTTATTCAAAATGCTCAGCGGCGAGGAAAAGCCTGATAGTGGTGAAATCACCCTAGGTGAAACCGTTGAACTCGCCACCGTTGACCAATTCCGTGGCAACATGGACGAGAGCAAAACCGTATTTGATGAAATCGCAGACGGTCAAGATGTGTTGAAAGTGGGCAACTTCGAGTTCCCAAGCCGTGCTTATGTGGGGCGCTTTAACTTTAAAGGCAATGATCAGCAAAAATACGTCAAAGACCTTTCCGGCGGTGAGCGCAACCGTTTGCACTTAGCCAAACTACTAAAAGCGGGCGGCAACGTATTGCTTCTCGATGAGCCAACCAACGACTTAGACGTTGAAACCTTGCGGGCGTTAGAGAATGCAATTCTCGAGTTCCCCGGCTGTGTCATGGTGATCTCGCACGACCGCTGGTTCTTAGACCGTATCGCCACTCATATTCTTGATTATCGCGACGAAGGCCAAATTAACTTCTTCGATGGTAACTACACCGAATACGAACATTGGTTGAAGAAAACCTTAGGTGCCGAGGCTGCACAACCGAAGCGCATTAAGTATAAAAAGATTGGTTAATTAACCACATAAAAAGGCCCCATCTCGATGGGGCTTTTTTGTGCCTTTGGCATCCACCGAAGTATGGCACTGTGATTGCGCTAACGCGCCACTACTTGATGACCATTGTGATATTTTTAGCTTATTGAAATAGCGAAAAAAGTCACTCACAGCCAAGGACAACCTCAAGGCTGGCTACTACACTGGAGGGAGACGCGCCAATACAGGAACTGTTATGGAAAACCGCAGAAACTTCACTCGTGTTATTTTTCAACGCCCCGCCCTCGTGGTATTTAATAACCAGCACCATGGCTGTCATTTACTTGATCTTTCCTTAAATGGCGCTTTGGTAAGCCATCCTGATGACTTCAACCCACAGTTAGGTCAAAGCGTAGAGCTTATTTTCCACCTATCTGGCAGTGATGTTGATATTGATATGCTTGCTGAAGTAGCTCACATTGAGCCGCAACACATTGGCTTACATTGTGTAAAAATGGATATTGACAGTGCCACTCATTTAAAACGCCTTATTGAACTTAACGTGGGTGATGATAAGCTACTGCACAGGGAGTTAGCGCAGCTTGCTGCGCCCGAACAATAATAACGATTGCAGTGAGAGCACAATAATGATCATGGAATCCATCCAGGGCTTTGTCCCTTTTATCATGTACTTTGGTTTAGGCTACCTACTTATCCTAGCCTTTCTATTCATCTACACCCTCATCACCCCGCATTGCGAATGGACCTTGATGAAGGAAAACAATGCCGCCGCTGCCACCGCATTTAGTGGTGCGTTCATTGGCTTCACCCTTCCGGTTGCCAGTGCAGCGGTGAATTCGGTCTCGTTGCTAGACTTTGCCATCTGGGGCGTTATCGCTGGCATCATGCAATTAGTGACCTTTTTCTTAGTGCGCTTATACATGCCCAAGCTGTCTGAAAAAATTGCCCAGGGCCATATGAGCGCAGGGGCATTTTTAGGGGTTGCTTCACTGGCCACCGGTATTCTCAACGCTGCCTGTATCACCTACTAAGGAGGCGGCAATGAAACGTACTAACAAACTTAAACTGACACTTATGCTCGGTGCCAGTGCCGGACTGAGTGGCTGCACCGACCCTGAAGAACCAGCACTATTATTTACCGATGTAGATGATTGCACCGACTTTGGCGTCGAACGCGATGTATGCCAAGCACAATACCAACAGGCCTTGGCTAATCACGATATTGAAGCGCCAAAGTACGCCAATGAAAACCTCTGTGAAAATGACTTCGGGTTTGAGCGCTGTGAGCAAGAAGGCAGTATTTGGCGACCCATTATGGCAGGCTTTATGATCGCCGCCGTCGCTGAGGCGGTGGATGAAGGTTTAGACCTTATGAAGAAGAAGAAAAAACGCAAAAAATACGCGTTTTTAGGGGGGAATTACTACTCAGGTGCGAAGCCCCTTTATCGCTCACGCGATGACTTTTTCAGCTTCCGCAATGCCAACAATGATTACATTGGCTCAGTCAACAATCGCGGCACCACTATGGTGAAAAAGTCTAAGGTTAAATATGCTTCTAAGCCCAAGCGCGTTACTCGCAGCCGAGGAGGCTTTGGCCGCCGCGCTTCATCACGTAGCTTTGGCGGTTAGATGTTTCGCCACCCTATTACTGAGCGGCCGGATTTAGCCGCTCAGGCCGATTATTTCGGCTTTGATTTTTGCCGCATTGATGGTGAGAAGTACTGGGATGAAAGCGCTTATTACCAATTCACTCTAGAGCAAATTGAGAACGACTTAGAGCAACCGACCAATGAACTGGAGCAAATGTGCTTGCAGTTGGTCGACAAAGTTGTGCGTGACGAGTATTGGCTGCGCAAGTTCGCTTTGCCCGAGCAGTATTGGGACTTTATCGCCACCAGTTGGCACAACAAAGAGCCTAGCCTATATGGCCGCATGGACTTTAGTTACCACGGCAACGGCCCTGCGAAATTACTGGAGTACAACGCCGATACCCCCACCTCCATCTATGAAGCGGGTTTTTTCCAATGGCTGTGGCTGGAACAGCAAGTAGATAGAGGCAAATTGCCACGGCAAAGTGATCAATTCAATAGTATTCAAGAGGCGCTCATTGAGCGTTTTAACTTCTTCTCTAATCGCGAATTGCTGCACTTTGTCCACAGTCGCGACTCAATTGAAGATAAAGGCACCGTCAGTTATTTACAGGACTGTGCCTATCAAGCAGGTATACCCACGGCACGCATGGCCATTGAAGATATTGGCGTTGATGAGCACGGCCAGCTCACTGACCTAGAACATGCTCCTATCGCGCAACTCTTTAAACTTTACCCTTGGGAAGAGTTGCTGCATGACGACTTTGCTCCCCATGTGCTCAGCACCGGCACCCTGTTTGTCGAGCCGCCTTGGAAGGCAGTGTTATCGAATAAAGCCATATTACCGCTGCTGTGGCAAATGTTTCCCGGCCACCCGAATCTCCTAGCCGCCTACTTTAGCGGTGAAGAAGGCGATGGGCTGGAGCAAGGCTTTGTGAATAAACCCCTGTTTAGCCGCGAAGGCGAGAACATCACTTGGGTGCATCCAGACAAGGGCCGAGTGCACCAAAGCGGTAGTTACGGTAGCGAAGGCTTTATTACTCAAGCGTTAGCACCCTTACCCGTGTTTGCCGGTAATCACACCTTGATCGGCTCTTGGGTCGTCGGACACCAAAGTTGCGGCCTCACTATTCGCGAAGATGACGGCCCCATCACCAAAGATACCTCTCGGTTCGTCCCTCATACTATTTTAGGGTAATTACTCTTCACTTTATTTCATATGTCGGTACAATCGGTGCCGATTTTATGAATACCAGATTAATGAAGGACATATCTTATGTACTCTCGAAAGGGAATTTTTGCTGCGGCTGCAGCGCTTACCCTATTTGGCTGCGGCGGCAGCGACGATAAACAGCCTGACACTCCCACACCACCGGCTCCCCAAAACCAGGCCCCTATCATCGACCTTGTCACAAAAGTGGATGTAAAAGAACGTGATATGGTAGAAATTGAGGCGACGCTCTCAGACGATGGTGAAATTGCCAACATTGAGTGGCAACAAATTGCGGGCAATACGCTGCAATTAGAGACCACCAATACAGCAACCCTTAGTGTCCAAATTCCTAATATTGGACAGACGCAAACCTACACATTTAGTATCACCGTTACCGATGATGAAGGAAGCACAACCACTCAACAAGTGGATGTAAATGCACAAGCATATGCGCCATTACAGACAGAAATGATCGCTGATAATGCTTTAATGCAGTGCTTAGAAGATAACAACGTTGATACCGCTTTTACCTCAGTCTCATGTGATGGCTATACAATTAATAATATCGCTGGTCTAGAGCAGCTCTCTGAGCTTAGCGCATTAACGCTGACTAATGCTGGCTTAACAACTATCCCTGATTTGCAAGCGCTTACAGCGCTAGAAAAGGTGAACTTCAATGGCAACCCTATTAGCAATATCGCGAATCTTGTACCTTTAAACCAACTTACCTCATTATCACTCGACTCCTTAGCAGCAATAGAGCCGTCACTAAGCTCAGTTAACCTTTCAGCTGTAAAAAGCCTCACTTTAGGGTGTACATTAGGATGCTACAATGCTTCGCTAGACTTAAGTCAACTCAACAAAGAATCGATGATAGCGCTTGATGTGTCTGGAATAAGGGTAGCCAACTTGAGTGAGCTTAAGTATTTTACATCTCTTGAGGCGCTGTCTTTAAGTGCCCTAAGTTATGATACTTACGGCTTAACAAGCCTAAGCTTCCTTCAGCACATGCCTGAGCTTAAAACTCTGAAACTGAACAACCATTATATTACCGATGTATCGGCGTTGTTCCATACGCCCAAGTTAACTACTCTAAGGCTAGAAGGTAAGGCTATAGATAGCTTTAGCGCTCTCTCTCACCTAACCGAGTTACAGTCATTGCATATTGAAAGCAACTACGGGCAGCAACTAGCCTCAGATGATATCGAAACAATCGCTGCACTAAATAACCTTACATCATTAACGATTAGCGGCTATCGCTTTGATGGCGCACGCTCGTTCAAGCAGCTAACCGCGTTGGAAGAGCTTGCCCTGATTAAAACAAACACATCCTCGATTGGCTTTATTCGTGAGTTCTCGAACCTAAAGACGCTGACGTTGGATAGTAACGGTGACCTTAATGATATTAGTGCTATTGAGGGCTTGAACTTAACCACGCTTACATTGCATAATTTATACGGCCTAAGTTACTTCGACTATATTGAGTCACTAACACACTTGCGTAAGCTCAATATAAGTGGGAATTCGTCAATGTCATTTGACTTAGTAATTCTAAAGGAATTAAGCAACCTTGAAGAGCTCAGTTTATCTGATATTGGTTTAGAAAATACAGGTGCTTTGAACCAATTAGTTAGCTTGCAAAGCTTACAACTAAGTAGAACAGGCCTTGAGGTTATACCTCCACTTTATAATTTAGAGCAATTGCAGAGCTTCACAGTTCAAGATAACTATGAGCTAGCAGATGTTACTGCACTCGATGGCTTGGTAAACCTAGAAAACTTAGTTATTTATAATAGCAAGTATATAAACGACGTATCATTTTTAACTTCTCTTACCAAGTTGAAAACACTGCACCTTACTCGACTTCCACAGTTAGTTTATTTTCTTGATGCTGTAAGTGAATTAAGTGCATTAGAAAAACTAAACTTAAGCGAGAGTGAAAACCTCAAGTGCTCTGAGTTAGAAATCTTAGAACAGCAATACAATATAAACAGTATAGAGCGCTCTAGCTCATGTCTTGAAAAAGAAGTAAACATGGATGCTTTTTCAGATCCCGGGTTATATCAATGTATTGCCAACCACAAACAGAATTACCCGAATTTGCTTGATAGCAATAAATTTATTGGCTTAAATTGTCATGGTAACTATGAAGTGCAAAGCTTAGATGGTTTAGAGCAATTTGAAAATCTAAGACATCTTAATGCAAGTACTTTCGCCCGCTCTTTAAGCGGTTTAGACAAGCTTACCAAACTTACCCAGCTAACACATGTTGACTTTTCAGATTCAAATAACGCACTGCCTTTGGCGCAGGTATTTAACGCACTGCCAAACTCTGTTGTTGGAATAGATATTGGTAATTCAAGTATTGCTGATTTCAATGCACTTAAGCATATAAAGGAAAATGTAGAATCCTTAGATGTTAGCAGAACTAACCTCAGCACAGTTGAACCTTTAATGGGTCTAGTGCACCTAGATAACCTTGATTTATATTTTAATGATATATCATGCTCAGACATGGAATCACTTAAAGCTGCATTGCCAGACACATATATTGGCTATTTTGATTGTCAGCAATAATTGAAAATAATAGGGCTATTCACCAGCATCGAATAGCCCTATTGCTCAGTCATTAGTAAGCGCCACATAGACTTTCAAGCAAATCGTTACTCTGTTTTTTAGCTCCTCTCCAGACGATTTAAAGCGCAGCAAATCACTCATTTATCAGCATAGCCGACCTTCGCTTTCACGTACTAATCGAGATAACTGCGAAAATCGCATTCCTAAAACGCCGTCCTCGTTCGTTAATAGATTTACAAAGCCAAAAACCATTGGTTTTGCTCATAATAACAACGAAGGGGCCAAAATGAACCAGCACACACTTCAGTATAAAAAACACCTTATTGCGCTTGCTATAAGCAGTGTACTTTTCAGTAGCCAAGCGTTCGCCGCTACAGAATCACAACAACAATCCGATAAAAAGCAGTTGCTCGACCTTGAGCGCATAGTGCTCACAGGGAGCGGCGGGCGTGGGCAAACTAAGCTTGAATCATCGGTATCTATCACCACCTTGGGCGCCGAAGATCTCGCCCGCGAAGCACCGCTGGGCACGGCAGACTTACTGGAAACCGTTCCCGGGTTTTGGGTTGAGGACTCCGGCGGTGAAACCAACAATAACGTTGCTCCACGGGGTCTTCGCGGCGGCGAAGTTGATTACGGTGAACCTATTCGTCTCACGCTTAGTGAGGTAGGTTTGCGATACCAAACAGCCCACTCACACTTCAGTGGCGCGTTATTTACTATTCATTTTGATCCACTGCCATTCACCGTGTATCGCGGTGCAACGAGCCCGCAGCACGCCATTTTAATCAATACGCAAACAACCGGGGTCGAATTTGAATATGAATACCGCTACAACGCGAGCTGGCAGTTAAAAGTGATTGGGGTGTAGCAGGATGCAGGCTTTTACGGCATTCCTGCATCTTTGCCGCAAAGCCAATTTAACGGCAATCAAATTACCCGAACGCCAGAGTTACAACTGCGACTAACCCCTCAGTATAGTCAAGGGCCTATCACCGCTGCACTGACCTTTTCGTACATTGGCGAGCGCTATTCTGATGTCGCCAACCGTTTTGCTCTGCCTGCTTATCATACTTGGGATCTGTTTTCAGAAGTCGCTCTGAATGAGCACCTAAAGGTGCAATTAGAGATTAAAAACCTAACCAACACGCTAGGCCTTACCGAGGGCAACCCCCGCGATGATTTAAGCCATCAAGAAGCACTATTTTACGCCAGACCCATTTTTGGCCGCACAATCACACTGTCGATGAGTTATGAGTTCTGAATTTCAAGAAATACTGTGGTTATACTTTTTTTAATATCATTGGTATAATCTAATTGTAAAGGTGTTGCCATGTGGACAATAATGGATAATATTAAAGCCCTTTAGGGTTTAATGAAAACAAGGATGTATTTAGAATGGAAGTCTTGAACTTTAGGCGTAGAGAGCAAGAAGCGCTAAAATCACGTTTAGCATTGACTCTGAACGAAAAAAAGCTTTTCAGTGAGATCGACAAAATACCTGAGCTTTCTGGAGCCGGTGTCAAATATATAGATAGTAATTTAACAACGGTAGAGCTTCGGCCTTTCAAACCCATTTGTCGTATAGATCCCGTTTACATTGTGTTACGCGAGCCACTCAAAGGAATGAGACCTGTTGAGTTTACATCGTATTTAAGACAAAACCAGAGCAACCCTCGTGAGAGTAAGCTTGTAGGCGAGCTTTCAGGTGCGGCTCTCAGTTGCGGTGCGGCAGTAATAGGTTGGTTTGTTGTTTTATTTTCAGGAGCTTCGATTCCCTTAACAGGCGGGACAAGCTCCGCTGTAACTTACCTTTCTACCACTGCGGCTCTTGCTAGTAGCGCTCAATGCGGAATTGGCCTTTATCGGAGTTACAACGAGGCTTTCGATAATGGTAAACGTAACGACGAATTAGACTCCAAAGAATGGTTTCAAACCGTTATCAATGCTTTAGATATCGTTTCATTAGCTGGAGCTGGGGCTTCTGCAGCAATAACGGTTAAGGCAGTAAAGGTAATGAAAGTAAATACAGGGAAGAGCTATGGACAAATTCTCAAGGGGTTATCTAGGCATGAAAGAAAAAGAATAACGGAAGAACTTATTCGCCTTAATCAACCCGGAATAAGCCGTAGAATGTTAAAGCAATATGTAAGATCTGGAAAGTACCCAAAAAGGTATAGTTCTAGTTCACTGCAAAGAGCCTACGCAAATCAACTAACAGAGGCGGTTGGAGCGAGTTTATCTTTCTCTGGAAGCGCACTTTCAGGTGTGATTAATGGCGTTGCCGTTGGAGTTTGGGAAAAAGTTAGTGATGCAAGATTCTGATTTTATATTTCCATTACCTCCTTGGCCAGCAACAGCTACATTTTTCTTTGGAGCTTTAATGTCCCCTATCGCTACTGCTATGCAAGTATCTCTACTACAGGGAGTTTTGCACACAGGCTTAGTGATACTGTTAGGCTGTGTAACGTTCATAACTTCTTTTGTTATAAATTTTAAACTGGCTCACGGCTGCTACAAAACTTTATTAGTCTCTGCTATCTTTTGGGCATTTCAAGGAATCATTTTTCTAGGTTGCACTGCGTATATATTAATAGTTGGATCAGAGTTTGGAAAATTAATAATAACTTCTTTTCTTACGCTGTTTAGCCTCTTGCTTATGTATTTAAGTTTGACTTGGCCATATAAAGTTTTCGTTCACTACAGAAAGGAGCATTTAAAGCTAATGGTTAAAATAGCCAAAGGGAGAAGCTCTAAATAAACCTTTGATACTTATTTCTAAAAAACAAAAAAGCGAGCTAATAAGCTCGCTTTTTGGCCATTATAGAAGAACACTCGTTTAGATAATTTGGTTCTCTTTCCAGGCTTGCTCTTTGGCCATACGTTTTTTACGTTTATCACACGGGTCGTCACAGTCACAGGCTTTGTCGATGCCGACAGAGCCAAGACCTCCGCAACTACTGGCCATGGCTTTACGTTGTACAATAACGCCAACGGCCATCGCCGCGACGACTAAGACGAGTAGGCCAAATGTAAGAAGAAATAGTTGCATTGTCTGTGCCCCTTTAAGTTGACAAGTTAAGGCGCAAAACGCCTTACCCGCTATTATACGCCGAGCAAAAACTAACTACAAATATGGCTTAAAAGCTGTGCTTGCATGGGTTTGCAAACCACTGTCAGTCTTGCTTATCAAGTACACCGGTAAATTATGCTGCTCAGCATAGGCTTTGGCCTGCTCTGTGCCCATAACGGTCAGTGCCGTTGCTAGGCCATCAGCAGTCATGGCGCTGGGGTGCAATACCGTTACCGAAACCAAATCATGTTTAATTGGCATGCCCGTTTGCGGGTCAATTAAATGGGTATAGGTTTCGCCATCCATTTCATAAAAAATACGATAATCTCCTGAAGTGGCAACGCCCATACTACCTGGCTCAACTACACGGTGAATTTTGCGCTGCCCCGGCGGTGCATCGGGCTGCTCGATAGCAATGCGCCACGGCTTGTTATCGGGCTTGTGCCCTGAGATACGCATTTCACCACCAATCTCTACCATGTAATTGCTGAGTCCATGGCTTTGCAATAATTCAGCAACCTTATCAATACCATAGCCTTTTGCAGTAGCGGAAAAACTCAGCTCTAAGCCATCCACGGTTTTAGCTAAGCCTTGCTCGCTCAAGACCAGTTTATCTACGCCAATATTCGCCAGCATGGCATCGAGCTCAGCTTGCTCTGGGCGCTGTGTGGGTCGCTTATCGGGGCCGAATCCCCAAAGATCAATAAGCGGTCCCATGGTTACATCCAGCGCCTTGGTTGATTGTCCAAGGCGAATAGATTCGCTCACCACAGCGCGAAAATCGCTGCTGATGGGCATCACGTCACCTGCAGACAAGCGATTAAATTGATTAATCTCGGAGTCTTCAATGTACGTCGACATCGACTGATTCACTTTTTTAAGCTCCTCAGTGACATCAGCGTATAAATTAAGTTGAGGTAACTGTTGCTGTGGCACAAACACCTTAATATTAAAAGTGGTACCCATGGTTTTCCCTTGCAACAACACCTCTTGTTGGTCAGATTCTGGGGCGTTATCACACCCCGATAAGGCAAATAAGGAAAGGATGAATAACAAGCCAAATACGGCTTTTACGCTGCGTAACATTGCTAGCCTCAAGTTGGTGAACAGTAAACGAAAAAAGGCTTCCTAACTGGGTTAGGAAGCCTTTTATAAATCAATGACGAATGCGTGACATTCGTTTAGCCGCCGAAGTCATCCAATAGGATATTTTCATCTTCAACACCTAAGTCTTTTAGCATGTTGATTACGGCTGCGTTCATCATCGGTGGCCCACACATGTAGTACTCACAGTCTTCAGGCGCTTCGTGGTCCTTAAGATAGTTATCGTACAATACGTTGTGGATAAAGCCAGTATAGCCTTCCCAGTTGTCCTCTGGCTGAGGATCAGAAAGCGCTACGTGCCACACGAAGTTATCATTTTCTTCAGCTAGACCGTCAAAGTCTTCAACGTAGAACATCTCACGCTTAGAGCGTGCACCGTACCAGAAGCTCATCTTACGATCTGAGTTCAAACGCTTCAGCTGGTCGAAGATGTGTGAACGCATCGGTGCCATACCTGCACCACCACCGACAAAGACCATCTCTGCGTCAGTTTCTTTAGCGAAGAATTCACCAAATGGACCAGAAATTGTCACCTTATCGCCTTCTTTAAGCGACCAAATGTACGATGACATCTTACCGCAAGGTAGGCTTAGGTTGTTTGGCGGCGGCGTAGCAATACGCACGTTCAACATGATGATGCCAAACTCTTCTGGGTAGTTCGCCATTGAGTAAGCACGAATAGTTTCTTCGTCTACTTTTGACTCCAGGTCAAAGAAGCCGAAACGCTCCCAATCAGGACGATACTCTTCAGGAATATCAAAGTCCTTGTATTTAACGTGGTGAGCAGGTGCTTCAATTTGAATGTAACCACCGGCGCGGAAAGGTACAACCTCACCGTCTGGGATCTTAAGCTTAAGCTCTTTGATGAAGGTTGCTTTGTTATCGTTAGAGATAACTTCACAATCCCACTTCTTGATCCCGAAGATAGACTCTTCTAGCTCAATCTCCATGTCGCTTTTAACAGCAACCTGACACGCAAGACGACAGCCCTGACGTGCTTCACCTTTAGAGATGTGGTCAAGTTCGGTCGGCAGGATATCACCACCGCCCTCTTTAACATCAACACGACACTGGCCACATGAGCCACCGCCACCACATGCAGAAGATACGAAAATACCTGCATCTGCTAGGGCACCCAGTAGCTTGCTACCTGGTGATGTTGTAATTGCTTTGTCAGGATCACCATTGATCCCGATGGTGACGTCACCTGTGGGTACTAGCTTTGATTTGGCCGCAATGATGACCAAAACCAGCATAACCACGATAGCGACGAATACACCTACGCCTAAATATACCTCAAGCATGATTTCTCCTCGCTACCTTATAGTGAAATACCAGAGAATGACATAAAGCCCAGACCCATTAGGCCTACTGTGATAAAGGTGATACCTAAACCACGCAAACCATCAGGAACGTCTGAGTACTTCATCTTCTCGCGAATACCCGCTAGCAACGTGATTGCCAGCGCCCAACCTACACCTGAGCCCAGGCCAAAGACCACTGACTCACCGAAGTTGTAATTACGCTCTACCATGAACGATACCGCACCGAAAATCGCACAGTTTACCGTAATCAATGGTAGGAAGATGCCCAACGCGTTATAAAGCGGTGGGAAGAACTTATCCAATGCCATTTCTAGGATTTGTACTAGGGCAGCAATAACACCGATGAACGTCAAAAAGCGCAAGAAGCTTAAATCAGCGTCAGGGAAACCCAACCACTCCAGTGCGCCTGGCGCTAATACCGCGTGATAAACCAAGTTATTCACAGGTACGGCAATACCCAGTACGAAGATAACCGCTACACCTAGACCAATTGAGGTTTTTACTTTCTTTGATACCGCAAGGAAAGTACACATCCCCAAGAAGAAGGCAAGCGCCAGGTTTTCAATGAAAACCGCTTTAACAAATAAGTTAAGATATTGTTCCACGACTCGCCCCTTATTTCGCTTCTACTTGGTCTTTCTTATAAGTGCGTAGCACCCAAATGAATAGACCGATGATGAAGAATGCACTAGGCGGCAGGATCAATAGACCCATAGGCTGATACCAGCCACCGTCTTGTACTAATGGGATGATTTCTACGTCGAACAGCGACCCTTTACCGAATAGCTCACGAATGAAACCAACAGTCAGTAGTACTACTGAGTAGCCTAAGCCATTACCAATACCGTCTAGGAAAGACATAAACGGCGGTGACTTCATCGCGTACGCTTCAGCACGACCCATTACGATACAGTTGGTGATAATCAAACCAACGAATACCGACAGTTCTTTCGCTGTTGCATACGAGAAGGCTTGCAGTACCTGGTCCACCACGATTACCAACGAGGCAATGATGGTCATCTGTACGATGATCCGCACACTTGATGGGATCTGGTTACGAATCATAGAGATAAACAAGCTTGAGAAGCCCGTTACTAGGGTCAATGCAATTGACATGATCAATGCATTTTTCAAGCTTGATGTTACTGCTAGCGCCGAACAAATACCGAGTACTTGCAGAGCGATAGGGTTATTTGCGAAGACTGGTCCAAATAGAACCGACTTCATTTCTTTAGTATCAGCCATTATTTCAACGCTCCTTCACGTACTTTCGCAAGGAAAGGACCAAAGCCGTTTTCACCTGTCCAATAATCAACCGTGTTATCAACACCGTTTGAGGTCAGGGTTGCGCCAGAGAGACCGTCTACTTCGTGCTCGTTGTCAGCACCGCTTTTCACTAAGTCTACCGGCAGCTCTTTGCCTTGCCACTGAGCCGTCCAAGCTGGGTTTTGGATTTCACCACCTAGACCTGGGGTTTCGTTGTGCTTGTAGAAGATGATGTTTTTAACAGTTTCGCCATCACTTTCAAGAGCTAAGAAGCCATACATAACACCCCAAAGGCCATAACCTTGGATTGGTAAAATGATTGACTTCACTGAACCGTCGTCGGCACGGTTAATGTAAACCGGTGCTTCCGTAGTACGACGTTGAATGCCCGCTTTGTCTTGCTCTTTCGGCAACTTAATGCTCATATCGGCGTCAAACTTACTCTTTTCGAAGTCGTAAGATTTGATCCACTCGCTGCGAGCTTGCTCAGAGTCAAACTCAACTTGTTGGCCGTTATTAACATCAACAACGATGGTTTCAATGTTTTCGTCATACGTAGCTTGCACGTCTTTGACATCATTAAATCCAGCGGCTGAAAGAATATTGCTTTGAATATCCTTTAATTTATTTTCTTGCTGCAGCGGGCGCAATTGCACCGATGCGAACGATACGATAACCGCACACACCAAACATAGCGAAACAACTACACCGAGCGTTTTACCGATTGATTCGTTATTACTGGACACGTGCCAATCTCCTCTTGATGTTTGACTGCGCTACGAAGTGGTCGAATAGCGGTGCAAATAGGTTTGCAAACAAGATAGCGAGCATCATGCCTTCAGGGTATGCCGGGTTAACCACGCGGATCATCACCACCATAAAACCAATCAGTGCACCATAGGCCCACTTACCTCTATCGGTAAATGACGCTGATACCGGGTCGGTTGCCATAAAGAACATACCAAACGCAAAGCCACCAAGGACTAAGTGCCAGTGCCAAGGCATTGCAAACGCGGTGTTGGTGTCTGAACCGATAAAGTTAAGCAGCGTTGCAGTGACTACCATACCCAAGAAGGTACCTAGCACGATACGCCAAGAAGCAATACGCACATAGATTAGGAACAAACCTCCTAATAAGATTGCTAGGGTTGATGTTTCACCCATAGAACCTTGAATGAAACCGTAAAACGCATTCCACCATAGCTCCATGTTGGCATAATCAAGCACACCTGTTGCCGCTTGGCCTAGGTAAGTCGCGCCAGAGAAACCATCAACGGCTGTCCACACTGTGTCACCTGAAATCTGCGCCGGATAGGCGAAGAACAGGAACGCACGGCCAGCAAGCGCAGGGTTCAAGAAGTTACGACCTGTACCACCGAATACCTCTTTGGCGATAACCACACCGAAGGTAATACCTAGGGCAACTTGCCAAAGGGGAATGGTTGCAGGCAGGATCAATGCAAATAACACAGAGGTAACGAAGAAACCTTCGTTTACTTCGTGCTTACGTATTGACGCGAATAGCACTTCCCAGAAGCCACCGACACCAAAGGTAACGGCATAAATTGGCAGGAAGAAACAGGCACCGTAGAACATTTTCGCGCCCCAGCCTGAATCAGCAGTGAGCTCACCGCCTAACAGTTGGAACAATCCTACTTGCCAAGAATCACCCAATGCAAAACCGTTTGCTAACGCTTCTGCCGCTTGGTGGCCAATGTTAAACATGCCAAAGAACATGGCAGGGAACGTTGCCATCCACACTAAAATCATAATACGTTTTAGGTCGATGTTATCGCGAACGTGAGTGCCGCCTTTGTTGACATAGCCAGGGGTATAAAAAATAGTCGCAACTGCTTCATACAGTGCGTACCACTTTTCGTGCTTACCACCCGCTTCAAAATGCGGTTCGATATCTTCTAAAAATTTCTTCAAGCCCATTTTAGCCTTCCTTCTCGATTGTTGTCAGGCAGTCACGAAGGATAGAACCGTATTCGTATTTACCTGGACAAACGAAGGTACACAACGCTAAATCTTCTTCGTCTAGCTCCAACGCGCCGAGTGAAATTGCCCCATCTAGGTCACGCGAGATTAAATCGCGCAGTAATAAGGTAGGCAAAATATCAAGCGGCATCACGCGCTCATAGTTACCGATTGGTACCATCGCACGTTTTGAACCACCGGTTGATGTGGTCATGTTGAACAAACGGCTTGGCGCTAAGTGGCCTAAGAAGGTACGCGTTACAGAGAACTTGTTGCTGCCTGGAGCAATCCAGCCAAACAACTCTTTCTCACGACCCTCTAGCAGCACCGACACTTGCGTGTGATAACGGCCAAGGAACGCATGTGGACCCGTTGCATTGGTACCAGAAAGTACTGAGCCTGAAATGATACGGTTGTCACCGTCTTCCAGTTCACCAGACACTAACTCATCCAAAGCAGCACCGATCTGTGTTTTCACCAAACGTGGGTTCTTAACACGTGGGCCGGCTAAAGAAATCACACGCGGAGTGTAAATTTCACCACTTAGGAAAAGATGACCGTAAGCGATCACATCTTGGTAGCCCAAGTGCCATACCTGCTTCGATGCAGACACTGCATCTAGGTGATGAATGTGAGTACCAACAAGACCTGCAGGGTGCTTACCGCCAAACTCATGAACTTCTACAGAAGCCACAGAAGAGCTAGGCACTTGAGCACCGGCTTGTTTACACACAAACACTTTGCCTTCTGTAAGACGAGAGACAACCGCTAAACCAGCTTCAAATGCTTCCGCATTCTCAGCAATAATTACAGCTGGATCAGCTGCAAGCGGATTAGTGTCCATCGCTGTTACAAAGATAGAACTAGGTTTGGCATCAACAGCGGGTACTTTGCTGAATGGGCGGGTGCGAAGCGCAGTCCATTGACCTGAGTTAACTAACTGGTCAACCACCTTTTGGCGGTCAAGGTTAGCGAGCTCACCCTGGTCGAACTTTGCAAAGGTTTCCTGCTCGTTGCCATCGATTTCGATCACAACAGATTGCAGCACACGTTTTGCACCACGATTGATTTCTTTAACTACCCCGGCGGCCGGTGCAGTGTAGATAACGCCAGGATTCTTTTTGTCTTCAAAAAGAACTTGGCCTTTTTTCACTTGGTCATCCACACGAACTCGCATGGTAGGACGCATGCCGATATATTCTTCACCTAGCACGGCTACTCGTTTGACGGGTTGACCGTCGTGAATAACTTGCTGAGGTGCGCCCTCTATCGGTAGATCCAGACCTTTTTTTATGTTGATCATACGCACTTGCATTACATTAACGGAAAGAAACTTAAAATCTTACCAACCACGCTGCTAAGTTGGCCGAGTTGAGTGATGGCCGCGTAAAAGGCGGTTCGCTTATTGCTCGGTGCGCACTTACGCACTTGTGCAAGCAAAAGTCGTCCACACGATTAATACAAACGGTATAAAAGAGCACCCATTTCGGTTAGTGAGCAAAGCAACGCAGTGAACTTGTCACATATCTGCCGAATTTTAACATCAATCACGGCGACTATGCGAGTTAAAAAGTAAAAATTATCTAAGCAATCCGAGCTAAAATTAGTGAATAAACTTCAATATAGACCAAAGTCTTAATTTCACAGCCTGAGATTGTAAAAACACAAAAAAGCCAGTCTATTGACTGGCTTTCTATGTAAAACAGGGATACTTAAACGAGATTATTGATTTCAACCTCAGGGTTAACATCACTTTCGTAGTCAACACCGTCTAGATCAAAACCGAACAGGTGTAAAAACTCTCGGTGATAACCAACATAATCGGTTAGCTCATCAATACTGTCGGTATCCACCTGATCCCAAATATGCTGCACTCGTTGCTGCACATCGTCTTCAAGCTCTTTGTAGTTCTGGAATAAATGACCGCCTTCGTCAAAGCGCGGCGTTTCGCCGTACAAGTTCTCTATAAACAACGCGGTAATTTGCTCGATAGTCCCCTCATAGGTGCCATCTTCTTTCATCACTTTGAACAGCGCAGAGATATACAAAGGCATAATCGGTATTGCCGAGCTGGCTTGCGTGACCACAGCATTAAGAGAGCTCACATAAGCCTCACCGGAAATATCAGCGGTAGATGCTTTGATTTCCTCAACGGCACGGTCCAAGTCTTCTTTGGCTTTGCCTATTGTGGCGTGACCGTAAATCGGCCAGGTCAGCTCTTTACCGATGTAGGTGTAAGCGGTGGTTTTAAAGTTATCGGCAAGCACGCCCGCTTCGTTTAAAGCATCAATCCACAGCTGCCAATCTTCACCACCCATGACTTTCACGGTATTGGCAATTTCTTCATCACTGGCAGCCTCAACGCTCACCTCATCAATAATACGCTTTGAAGTATTGAGGTTTTTGGTGGTCACGCCTTCACCGATCGGCTTGAGTGTCGAAGAGAAGGTTTCACCGGTTTTTGGATCGGTACGACGGGGCGAAGCAAGGGAATAGATAACTAAATCAATTTTGCCTAATTCATTTTTAATAACATCAATCGTCTTTTCTTTGATTTCATCAGAAAAGGCATCACCATTGATATTTTTTGCCCACAAGCCTGCTTCATCGGCTGCATTTTGAAAAGCAGCGGTGTTGTACCATCCCGCAGAACCTGTTTTCTTTTCTGTACCTGGCTTTTCGAAAAACACGCCCAATGTTTTGGCGCCATGACCAAAGGCTGAAACAATACGTGAGGCCAAGCCATAGCCGGTTGACGAGCCAATGACCAGGACGTTTTTAGGACCCTGCCCTAAATCACCTTGGCGTTTTACGTAATCTATTTGTTGTTGTACGTGCGCTGCACAGCCCGCAGGATGAGCGTTAGTGCAGATAAAACCACGAATTTTAGGCTTAATGACCATGATAAAATTCCATATCGTTGCCGAAAAATTTAGCGCTAGTGTAACGACTAAAGCCCATTACACAGGTCTGATGACTTTACTTAATCGAATTTGGAGCCACCTAAACAATTAGGAGACTGCGGAGCTTGCCCCTGTCGCTCACTGAACTCTTCAGGAGTGTAAGCATGAATCGCAAGGGCATGAATGTGTTCGCGCAACTCATCGGCCAACACCCCATTAATCGCGCGGTGGCGCTGTAATAAGCGTTGGCCGCTGAATTGCTCACTGACCACAGTGACTTTGAAATGAGAATCTTCACCTCGGGCGTGCATATGGCTTTCGTTTTCCACATGTAAATGCTTGCACGCAATGGCGGCAGCGAGTTTTTGCTCTATCTGAGTTTGCATAGACATAAATTACTGACTCGTCAGCGTAAACTGGAGCATTACTATAACAAAGAAGCGTCAATGTGGCGAAACGTTAAGTTAATGCGTCCTTGGGTCACTTTACGCTGCTTCGGTAGACTGTGCTCGAAGTGTTGCTGGCTCTGGCCTTTCATGATCAGCAAACTACCGTGACGCAAAGGCACATCTGTCACCACCCGCGAGTGCTTATGGCGTAACTTGAACTTACGCAGCGCTCCTAAGGATAACGATGCAATGGTCGGCTGCGCTCCAAGCTCAGGTTCATCGTCAGCATGCCACCCCATACTATCGAGACCGTTGCGATAATAATTAACCAGTACCGCATTAAATTTGCACCCTAGCTGATTATTAAGGCGCTCCCGCATGCGCGCCAATGGCTCAGGCCAGGGCATGGGCGAAAACACTTGCTTTGAGTATTCATACGCGCTGTCTGGGTCGCCGATATAGGCCTGTAAACGAGGTATAGGATGCCATTTACCGAAAACGTGTATGCTTGGCTGTTGCCAAGCCAAATTATCACGCAAATAATGATAGAGCTGGGTGGCCTTATCAGCACTCAGCGCCTGCAGCTGATAGTGAAACATGTCTGCTGGTAGCTCATCGGGCAACAGGTTGCCGGTATCAGTGTTAAACACCTTCGAATTCCCATCCATCGTGGTAAACTAGCGCTACTATCCGTTACACATTGACCGTTATGATAACATCCGCCCTACTCGGTGGCACCCACTACACCCTACACCGCTTTCCTCTGGAGCAAAAAAACCGTAGCCTACAGGCGTGGGATGCCGCCGACGAATACTTAATTGATTATGTCAAAGAACATCATCCCAGTGCAAAAAAGCTGCTTATATTAAATGACGACTTTGGTGCCCTCGCCTGCGCTTTGCATCAATTTGATATTAGTGCGCTCAGTGACTCGTACGTGGCCCACCAAGCTTGGCATTATAACCTGGCGCAAAATGCCTTAGATGAAAGTAATTTCACTGCACTTAGCAGCATGGATAAACTGGACGACTATGATTTAGTCATCGGCAGAATTCCTAAAAACAGTGGCTACCTGCAACATCAACTGGCCCAGTTATCACAGACATTAAGCCCAAACACGCCGGTGATCTTAGGGGGCAAAACTAAAGCTGTTCATACCTCAACAATAAATCTCGTATCGCGCTACATAGGCCCAGCAAGCACCACCTTGGCGGTGAAAAAAGCGCGGCTTATCACCGCCTCTATGCATAATAAAGCGCAACAAAGCCCTTTTCCTAAGAGTTGGCCACTTGAGGACACTCCTTACACCCTGCATAATCACGCTAATGTATTTTCTCGCGATTCATTGGATATTGGCGCTCGCTTTTTCAGCAACTACCTACCGCAGTCCAAAAAAGCACTGCGCATTGTAGATTTGGGTTGTGGCAATGGCGTCATTGGTCTGCTTACTTTGGCTCAATGCCCACAAGCACAACTCACTTTCGTTGATGAATCATGCATGGCAGTTGCCTCAGCACGACTTAATGTTGAACAAAACCATGAACATGATTTACACCGTTGCCAATTTGTGCAGTCAGATTGTTTAACAGGGTTTGCCGCTGCCAGCCAAGACCTGATCTTATGTAACCCGCCGTTTCATCAACAAAACGCGATTACCGACCATATTGCTTGGCAAATGTTTAATGACGCGAAAAAAGTATTGCGCCCCGGCGGCGAGCTTCGTATCGTAGGCAACCGACATTTACAATACCATGAGAAACTTAACCGTTTATTCGGTGGTCATAAGCTGCTGGGTTCGAATAAAAAGTTCGTCGTGTTAAGTGCAAAAAATAGGTAGGATCATGAGCAACACAGTTATTCGTCTTTTTCTCTTGAGCGCCGCACTGGTTACTGTGAGCGGGTGTGCTAACCGCGCAGCCGAGGCTATTCTTGACCCACAATACCAAGGCGGTCAATATCATCAATTTAATCAAACAGTATCACTGCAAGTGAATGACCAGCGTGCCAATAAAGCCACTGTGATAGTAAGCGATGGCGAGCATTCACAACAGCAGCTCACTCAAGGGCTTAATAGCAAACTCACACGGGTGTTTGAGCAAGGTTTACAACGCAATGGGGCTCAGGTCAGCGCCATGGGAGCCACCCATATCCGTATTGCTATTCATGATTTACACGCTCATGTTGAACAAAACACCGTCGATCATAACAGTACTGCGAAGATTGCCCTACAGGTGTTCGTGCAGCGTAATGGTAGTCAATTCAATAAAATGTATAATGGCCAAAGCCAGTTCAGCGGTCCATTTGGTTATGATCAAGCCAAAGTAGAAGCGCAGCTTAATAAACAGATTGAGCAACTGGTAATTCGTATAATGAACGACCCTGAACTGAACAATTACATGCAAAAGGGAGCATCATGAACACTCGTTTTCTTGGCACACTTACCGCCGTATTCCTTACTCTCTTTATCAGCCTGCCCACACTCGCGGCTGTACAAGGTCAATTTGTGCAAAAGGACAACCTCTTCCCACGAGTAGAATTCGCCACCAGTGAAGGAAAGATTGTTGTTGAGCTAGACCGCTCACGAGCACCAATTACGGTCAATAATTTCCTGACATACGTACAAGACGGCAGTTATAAAGGGTCGGTGTTTCATCGGGTTGAACGCGACGAAGAAAACGATCGCGACTTTGTCATCCAAGGGGGTGGCTACGACAAGAATTATGACGGCCTGCATGAGAATGACCCTATTTTTAATGAAAGCGGCAGCGGCCTGGAAAACGATATGTATACCATTGCCATGGCTTACCAAGACCGCAAGCCGCATTCTGCAACGCGTCAGTTTTTCTTCAATATGGATAATAATGACCACCTCAATCCCGGCAGTGATTGGGGTTTTGCGGTGTTTGGCTCCGTTGTAGAGGGGTTTGAAACTTTAGATAAAATCATGCGTGTCGAGACCGACTACCAAGAGAAAATAGGCTATTCCTACGTTCCTAAACAACCGGTTATCATTTTCAATATTAAAGTACTTGAAGCGCAACCTTATTAGTTTTCAGCTATGGGCGGTCGTCATCGCCCATATCCTCCCAAAATCTCAAGTAAGCCGTCATCATGAGCCATAACCCCGTATCACTTCAGACTTTTATCAATTACTTTCGTGATCGCCGCTTACTCACTATTTTTATTTTTGGCATCAGCAGCGGCTTTCCTTGGGTGTTGATCGGCTCTGTGATGAGTGCGTGGCTTAAAGATGAGGGCTTAAGCCGCAGTATGATTGGCTTATTTGGCATGGTATTTGGTGCCTACTCTATTAACTTCCTGTGGTCACCTTTGGTTGATCGGGTCAAAATTCCTTATGTGACGGCCTGGCTTGGGCAACGCCGAAGCTGGTTGCTTTGCTGTCAGTGCGTGATATTGCTGGGCACGCTGGCTATGGCTTTTGTTGATATAGGCGCACAGCTGTATCTAGTGGCGCTGCTTGCCCTGGTAATTGCCACTGCTTCTGCCACTCAAGATATTGCAATTGATGCTTATCGTATTGATATTTTGGATGAAAATGAAAGTGAAAAGATGTCGGCGGCGGCGGCAATGGCAACCTGTGGTTGGTGGACAGGTTATGCTCTACTCGGTGCCATGCCTTTTTTCGCCGCTGATATCCCCGGCATTGAATGGCCAGATGTCTACCTCGCATTGGCGCTGATAGTCGCCGCTCTCATTGCCTATGTATTTGTTGCTAACGAACCACTGTCAAACCGTGAGCATATTCATGAACAGTTGGAACATCAGTATCAGCAAAAGTTACAACAACATTCTAACGCTCTTCCGTTAGTATTGAAAAAAACCTTGGCTTGGTTAGGGGTCACCATCATCGAGCCGCTACGCAGCTTTTTTGCTAAAAATGGCGTGAAAACCGCTATTGCTCTGCTAGCGTTTATTTTCTTATTCAAAATTGGTGAGGCATTTTTAGCGCGAATGTCCATCGTTTTCTACAAAGAAGTGGGCTTTAGCAATTCCGATATTGCCACCTTTTCGAAACTCGGTACGGCGGTACTAACGATTATTTTCGCGTTCCTAGGGAGTTTATTCAATGCCCGCTTTGGTATTGTAAAAGGGCTATTTATCAGTGGCATAGCAATGGCCGCATCGAATTTAATGTTTTCTTGGATAGCCGTTGCTGGCCCTAAGCTGCATTTATATGCGTTAGCCATCATTTTAGACGGTTTTACTCAAGCTTGGTCACTGGTTGCTATGGTTGCGTTTATTTCCATGCTGTGCGATCGCGCTTTCAGCGCTACGCACTACGCGCTGCTGGCTTCATTGGGCAACCTGGGGCGCACTTTGCTCTCTGGATACAGTGGTGTGGTGGTTGATGATTGGCTTCACGGCGACTGGTCCACGTTCTTTATACTGACTGCACTTATGGTGCTGCCATCACTACTATTTTTATATCTAATCAGAAAACGGTTATACCAGCTTGAACAACAGTATCATGCACGTTCAGCGAGGGTTAAAGAATAATTGGTAAGATATAGAGAGAAGAACCTAGAGCCCTTCCTGGGCTCTGGTTTATCGGTATTACGCTTGTTCTTGAAGTAGTGATAGACCTTCATAAGGGTCAACTTCAAGGGCGTCGCAATAACGCATGAACTCAATAACATCTAAACGACGTTCTTGGTTTTCTATTTTACCGATAAAAGAGTGCGGCGTGCCCAAAACTTGAGCCAAGCTGCGCATAGTGTGGCCTTTTTCATGGCGTTTGTCTTTTAACCACTTTGTTAGTCTTCCGTTTTCTTCGGAAGAAACGGTTTTACCCATCATAATTACATCTCCTACTAGATGAATTGCTATTCATATCACGGTTGATAAATAGGATTGAATGAAATTTGCCCGTCTCATTCACGCGGTATTAAACCACATGTCCTATTTTAGGTATAGTTTATATACAAAAATTTACCTAATTCCGGCGCGAGAATTTTCACTGCAATTTTCGCAATGAATCACGCACCTGAGTTTAACAAGATATTAATTAATTTCACTCATAAAATCGATAGTTTATTTTTACCTTTAGCGTTAGGTACTTATAAGCTAATATGAAGGAAAACAGGGAATTTAGGGGAAAAAATGCTCAGATTGCTCTTTATCTTGCCAATTCTTTTGTGTTTATTGTGGTGGCTTTTTCTCCATTACAACCGAATACCGCTAAAACAAGGTCGTAAAGGGTTTGTGTATATTGTTGCTTTCTCCACCTTAGTTTTAGGTTTCTTCACCTTGATGCTATTTGTTACCAATACTCCACTAGAATAACGTTCAACCACAAAAAATGCCGCGAATGCGGCATTTTTTTCAATTTCTGATTCAACCTAATGCTTACACGCTAAAGCTAGCACCACAGCCACAGGTTGTAGTGGCATTCGGGTTATTCACAAAAAAGCGTGACCCTTCAAGCCCTTCGGTATAATCGACTTCACCGTCAACTAGGTATTGAATACTCATTGGGTCGACCACTAAGGTGACACCATTTTTTTCTATCTGCATGTCGCCTGGATTGGCCTGCTCCGCAAACGTGAAGCCATACTGAAAGCCTGAACAGCCGCCACCAGTGACATAAACGCGCAGCATCAAGGAAGGATTCTCTTCCTCTTCAATAAGCTGCTTTACACGCGCAGCAGCGGCATCACTGAATTTAATTGGTAATTGCTCGGACATACTATTTCTCTCACTGCTCATTTACTGCGAATTATCTAATACCCGACTAAGTTAATCAAGTATTGCCGCGCGAAAGCATCATAACATGACTTAAGTGCGACACCAGTGCAGCCTGCAACCATTGCTCTGACAAAGTGTGACGTTAAACAAGGATTTATATATAAACCTTTGGTAGACTTAAGCGCACTCCATAGTCATTAAGAACAAAGGAATAGGTATGCAACTAGAGGCGCTAAGACGACGCCTTGCTCGCCCTAAAACCTCAATCCAGCTTTGCCTTCTCGGTATTGCCGCAGGTTTGATTGCAGCGGGATTAATTATTCTATTTCGTTTGACTATTGTGTTAGTACAAAACATCTTTCTAGATAATTTTGATGACTTTACCACCTTATCGGCATTAGAACGGTTTTTACTGCCTGTTGGCGCAGCCTGTATTATCGCACTGTTTGCCTACCTTACTGGCTTTAAGCACTACCGACTTGGTATTCCCTTCGTTATTCACCGTATGAAAATGCACTACGGACAAATGCCTTTTTATAACACAGTAAACCAGTTCTTTGGCGGTGCTCTAGCATTGATTAGTGGTTTTTCGGTAGGTCGTGAAGGCCCCTCCGTTCATATGGGCGCAACAGGCGCAAGCATGCTTGCTAATCAGCTCCACCTGCCCTATAACGCCATGCGGACACTCAGCGGTTGTGGCGTAGCCGCAGGGATTGCAGCCTCCTTTAACACCCCTTTGGCAGCGGTAATTTTCGTTATGGAAGTGGTGCTACGTGAATACAAAGTGCATATCTTTGTTCCTATTATGCTCGCCGCCGTTACCGGGGCTTTAGCCACTCAGTTCGTTTTTGGTGATGACATAGAGTTAGCGCTCATCAGCGTTACTCCACTGAGCTTTTGGCATTATCCCTACTTAGTCATTTGCGGCATGACCTTAGGCGCCATCGCCTATGCCTTTAACAAAAACCTGATGCTCATTATTCGCACCTTTAAACCCTTATCAATGCTGCCACGATTGATTATTGCTGGCATTATTGCCGGGGGCATCGGTTACCTGGTGCCGCAAGCAATGGGCTCGGGAATGAGCGCCATTACTATCGCTACTCATTCACCGGATAATGTACAACTGCTGCTGACCATATTAATCGCTAAACTACTGGCGACATTGTTTGCCATCGGCTTAGGTATACCAGGCGGCCTGATTGGCCCGGTTATTGGTTTGGGGGTTATTATGGGCACCTTAATGTCATTTTTCGCCCACCTTGTTGCCCCGGGCACCGACGTTGCTGGCACTTATGGTGTATTGGGCATGGCCGGATTACTTGCCGCGACTCTGCATGCGCCACTGGCGTCGCTGACAGCGGTGATGGAGCTCACTTCCAGTCCGCAAATTATAGTTCCAGCAATGTTAGTGATTGTGACCGCTTACGTCACCGCCTTACAAGTGTTTGGCAACCGCTCTATTTTCCTACAGCAACTCGACTTTCAGGGGCTGACCTACCAAGTATCTCCAGCCACGGAGGCACTGCAAAAAGTCGGTATCATGGCAGAGATGAATGAGGACTTTAAGCTGCTATACGCCGAGGACAAAGAGCAAATCAAAGAGTCTTTGGATAATCTCGACGGACAAACGCCGCTGATTGTTTATGATGAAGAAAATGGTTACCGACTCGCGGAATATGATCTTAATTTAATGTCTGAGGAAAATATCAATATCCGCTACGTTACGCTCGAAGGGGTGAGCTCACAGGCCACCCTATCAGATGCCTTCGATGTGCTCAAAGACAAGCGTAGCGGCGCCGTGTATGTGTATGATATGCACGATCACAAAGAAATTCTGGGAATTATGCGCTGGGATCAAATCCGCCACATTCTCACTATTCGTAATGCCTTACTCTAACTGGGAAGTACAATGTCACTGATTTTGGTATATAAAGCTCTACACCTATTTTTCATGGTTGCCTGGTTCGCTGGTATTTTTTATTTACCACGCTTGTTTGTTTATCACGCGCTCAACGAAGAGAAATCATGCAGTTCTATGCTAAAAGTTATGGAGCGCCGGTTACTCCTGTTCGTTACCCCGTTTGCGATTTTAACTGCGGTGTTTGGGGTACTGATGATCGTCGAGTATGGCCGCGAGTGGTTTCGCGCTAGCATGTGGCTGCACTACAAACTCACTTTAGTGCTTATTTTGTACGCCTATCATGGCTACTGTTTTAAACTATTAAGTGATTTTAAACACGACAAAAACACCCGTAGTGACCGGTTTTATCGTATTTTCAATGAACTTCCCGTGTTAGTACTGCTGGCAATCATCTTTTTGGCAGTATTAAAGCCGGCACTCTAAAAATTAGAAAAAATCTGCTATAGTGCGCCTCCAAACGCGGTGGCGTACTTGCGGCTTACACTCGATGGCGGTGTTAGGCCCAACGTACCCTCATACTGTCTCACTTTATTGTTTGGGAAGACCTCCATGCTACGCTTCTTAGGTGAAAACATTCTGTCTGTAAATCAACTTGATAGAGAAAGTATCGAGCATATATTTGCAGTGGCTAAACGGATGGAACCTTATGCCAAAAAACAAAAACGCACAAAAGTGCTCGAAGGGGCGATTCTTGCGAATCTATTTTTTGAGCCTAGCACCCGTACACGGGTCAGCTTTGGCACCGCCTTTAACTTGCTAGGCGGATTAGTGCGCGAGACAACAGGCATGCAAAGCTCCGCGTTGGCCAAAGGGGAATCCCTCTACGATACCGCACGCGTCATTTCTGCTTATGCCGATGCTGTCGCTATGCGCCACCCCGATGCCGGCTCCGTAGCCGAGTTTGCCACCGGCTGTAGCGTCCCTGTACTTAATGGCGGTGATGGCCCCAACGAGCATCCCACTCAAGCACTACTCGACTTGTTAACCATCGACCGCGAGTTAAACCGCTTTGGCCAAAAAATTGATGGCATGCATATCGCTCTAGTCGGCGACCTAAAATATGGTCGTACCGTGCATTCGTTATCCAAGTTGCTATGTCATTATAAAGACGTGCGCTTTACCATGGTTGCCCCGGATGGCTTGCAAATGCCACAAACCATTCTAGACAGCGTCAGCGATGCCGGCCACCGTATTGTCCTTGCCGATAAAATGGAAGGTAATCTGGCCGCTGATATTGTCTACCAAACTCGCATTCAAGAAGAGCGCTTTCCAAGCCAAGAAGAAGCCAATAAATACCGTGGTGGTTTTCGTATTTCCCAGTCCATCTACAACGCCCATTGCAAGCCCAGTTCAGTGCTGATGCACCCGTTGCCACGTGATAGTCGCAGCGATGCCAATGAATTAGATAATGATTTAAATGCCAATGATAATTTAGCGATTTTCCGCCAAGTTCAAAATGGTGTGTTAATTCGTATGGCGCTGTTTGCATTAACCCTTGGGGTCGAGAACCAAGTAGAAAAGTATGAAACCACAGTACCGTGGTTCAGCCGTAAACGTGAAGACTAAAACCGACGTGTATGCATATCGCTGAGGGGCCCTGCCCCGTCTGGATACGCAGTTAAACTTACACAGGCTCAGATTCGTAAACATGCCAAGTGAGCTGCTACACACTTAAAAGGTCAACTGACCCGAATTTATAGGAAGCATTATGAGCAAAAGCCAAGACTTATATTCCCGCGCCCAAGCCTCTATTCCCGGTGGCGTTAATTCTCCCGTACGTGCTTTCAATGGTGTAGGTGGTACGCCATTGTTTATCACTCATGCCGAAGGTGCATACACCTATGATGCCGATGGCAAAAAATACATCGACTATGTGGGCTCTTGGGGACCGATGATTTTAGGCCACAACCACCCTGAAATTAAACAAGCAGTACATCAAGCGGTAGAGCGCGGCTTGAGCTATGGCGCACCTACCGAAGCCGAAATTGATATGGCTGAGAAGGTAAAAGAGTTAGTGCCTTCCATTGATTCGGTGCGCATGGTTAACTCTGGTACAGAAGCCACCATGAGCGCGATTCGTTTGGCGCGTGGTTACACCGGTCGCGATAAAATTCTAAAGTTTGAAGGCTGCTATCACGGGCATGCTGACTCTTTGCTGGTTAAAGCAGGCTCTGGGGCATTAACCATGGGTGTGCCAAACTCGCCAGGGATCCCAGAAGATTTTGCCAAACACACCCTCACTGTTTCGTTCAATAACCTTGACGAAGTGAAGGCTATTTTTGCCGAATATCCACAAGACATCGCCTGTATTATTATCGAGCCGGTGGCTGGCAATATGAATTGCATTCCACCGCAACCTGGCTTTTTAGAGGGCCTGCGTGAAATTTGCGATGAACACGGCAGTGTGCTGATCTTCGATGAAGTGATGACCGGATTTCGCGTTGCACTAGGCGGTGCTCAAGCTTATTACAACATTACCCCTGACCTGACCTGTTTAGGTAAAGTGATCGGCGGCGGCATGCCGGTGGGCGCTTTTGGCGGTAAACAAGCAATCATGGACTATATCGCGCCAGTTGGGCCTGTTTATCAAGCCGGTACTCTCTCCGGGAACCCCATCGCCATGGCAGCTGGCTTAAAAGCCTTGCAGCTGCTCAGAGAGCCAGGTTTACATGAGCAGCTGGAAGCGAAGAGTAAGGCGCTGTGTAGCGGTTTCCAAGCGGCCGCTGACAAAGCAGGGATCGCCCTAACAACTAACTATGCAGGCGGTATGTTTGGCTTTTTCTTTACCGACGCCGAGCAGGTAAGCAGCTACCAGCAAGCTACCGAATGTGACCTTGAACGTTTTAAGCGCTTTTTCCACCTAATGCTAGAAGAGGGGGTGTACCTCGCTCCATCAGCGTTTGAGGCTGGGTTTGTATGCGCCGCTCATGGCGATGAGCAAATAGCAGCAACGATTGCCGCCGCTGAGCGTGCATTTGCAAAGCTATAAGGCGGTGAAGCCATAAACCCATGGCTCATTAGCTGACAAAAAGCCGCCCTTGAGGCGGCTTTTTAATGCATATCTATTAACGGCCGTTACTGGCGACACGGAGGGCGTGGATTAAACTCGCGCTCGCGCACCGGGAGCTGGATAACCTTGCCACAACCAGGAGGCGCTTGCTCACCGGTGGCCTCGTTAACGAAAGCCCAACGAATACCTTCAGGACGAGTATCAGCGATAGATTGAGGGTTGAGCTGACGCAGATAACGAATATAGAGTTCCAATGCCCCCACCGAACCGGTTAATCCGGTACTTTGGTTGTCATCTCGGCCCACCCAAGCCACAGTGACGGTACTTTGGTCAAACCCAGCGTACCAGCTATCACGTAAGTTGTTACTGGTGCCTGTTTTGCCAGCCAATTGAATCGTTGGGAAGTGTTTATTTAAACGCTTACCCGTGCCATCTTTAGTCACCCGTTTCATACCATATTTGGTCATGTACATCGCATCTTTAGCAAAACGTTGCTGCGGGGAAAACTGATGGCGATACAGCACCCGGCCACTGTTATCAGTCAATGCCGAAATACTACTTAGCTGGCCATAAGCGCCATCATTCGCCAATGTGGTGTACATTTGCGCCACTTCAAAGCTCGACAGCTCCAATGCCCCCAACAGCAGCGATGGATATTGATTGATACGCGACTGCACACCCAACCCCTGTAAAGTATTGGCAACCTTGTCGACACCCACGTCTAGCCCCAAATTGACCGCTGGAATATTAATACTTTGGCTAAAGGCACGGTATAAAGGCAACATCCCTCGGTGTTGATGATCGAAGTTGTCAGGTTGCCAAACCTCACCCTGCTCGTCAGTCACCTCCAGTGGTCTGTCATCCAACAAAGTCCCTAAGTTATATTGTGGTAACTGCAAGGCTGTTAAATACACCGCAGGTTTCACCAAAGAGCCGATATTCCGCTTAGTATCCAGTACCCGGTTAAAACCGGAATAACGGACATCGCGTCCAGCAACCAAGGCAGATACGCCCCCTACTTCACGATTAACTGACAGCATCGCCGCTTCCAGCTGCTGTGTTTTCGGACGTCGTTCTAAATAGGGGAGCGACTTTTCAATTGACGCTTCCATCGCTTCTTGCTTTTGTAAATCAAGGTAGGTAAATACCCGCACTCCAGCATCCAATGTGGCTTTATTGGGAAGTAACTCTTTGAGCTCGCGATTAACCAGTTCTAAATAGCCTGGGTAGGTTTTATTGATATCACGGCGCATCGCCACGATATCCAGAGGCCGCTTTAGGGCCCGACGATATTCGTTGGTTGTTAGCAAACCATTTTCGGCCATTAACCGCAGTACTAAGTCGCGTCGTTCCATGGCGCGCTCTTCATAGCGTCGCGGATTATAGTACGACGGCCCCTTCACCAAGGCGACCAGTAGCGCAATTTGATCAAACTCCAGCTCATCAACGGGCTTGGAAAAGTAAAACTCCGATGCCAGCCCCATACCATGCACGCCTTTAGTGTATGACTGACCTAGGTAAACCTCATTAAGGTAGGCCTCGAGTATGGCATCTTTGGAATAGCGGTAATCCAAGATCAGCGCGATTAACGCCTCGTTGATCTTGCGGACTAAAGTGCGCTCTCGCGATAAATAAAAGTTCTTCGCAAGCTGCTGTGTTAACGTACTGCCGCCTTGTACCGTGCGCCCAGCTCGAATATTGGCATACAAAGCGCGCATAATTGACCAAAGCGAGACGCCGTGATGCTGATAAAAGTCCTGATCCTCCACCACCAGCAAGGTCTCTTTTAATAATGATGGGAACTTATCTAAGGGCAAAAATTCACGGTCTTGGGTTTTGTCATTACCGATACGAGCGATTTGCACCGGCTCCAGTCGCGCACGCTCTAAGCGCTGGCCTATATTATTTTGTACGCTGGCTAAGCGGTCACCTTTGAAACGCAGCTCAATAATATGTGCTTGCTCTGCGCCATCGGCAAACTCAAAAGCACGACGATAAATGCGTAGCCGAGTTCGACTTTGCTCATATTGCCCAGTATGAGCAAGCTTAGTCACTTGCGTGTAGTTTAGCCGTTGCAGCTCCCACTCTACTTCCTCAAGAGATAGGTATTGCCCAGGATAAAAGTTCATCGCCCGCGCGTATACCTGCGCAGGTAACTGCCACTTATTGCCCTCAAACTGTCTGGTTACCTTGGCATCGAGATAAATCATGTACAAAGCCACACTAATGAATGTGACTAAAGCCAGCTTCCAGGCAATGGAAAATAACCGCTTCATAACCCGCTTAAAGGTTGATGATGGCTGCTTAGAGGCTGCTTTTTTGGAATTGGACTTCTTTTTGCTGGGAGATTTTTTCGACGCCATGTATGTGCAAATGCTAGCTAGGGTGAAATTGTTGAGAAGCTTAGCATACTCGTGATTGAAATTAACCGCCCACGAGCATGCCAAGCAGGGTGCGAGTGAACTCTAGCGTGGTAAAACTTAACTGTGACTGACTTATGCAGCAGCAAATAAGCATAAAAAACGCCAGCACTGGGGCTGGCGTTCTATGAGAACGGGTGAGCTTAACTAGAACGTACAGACACGAACTCCGGATAAGCATCAATACCGCAATCGTGCTGGTCCATACCGTTGAGCTCTTCTTCCTCGCCGACACGGATGCCGATGGTTTTCTTCAAAATCGCCCAAACAATAAATGACGCTACGAACATAAAGCCAAAGATACACAATAAACCAATTAACTGCGTAGCATAACTGGCGTCAGCATTAGACAAGGGCACTAACATTAAGCCAATAGCACCGCACACCCCATGCACCGAGATAGCACCCACCGGGTCATCAATGCGCGCCTTATCCAAAGCGACAATGCTAAAGACAACGGCAATGCCCCCTATCGCGCCAAGCAGAATAGCCAACAAGGGTGAAGGTGACGCCGGCTCGGCGGTGATCACCACTAGTCCAGCAAGAGCACCATTTAATACCATCGTTAAATCGGCTTTACCCCAATAAGTTTTACACACAAGTAAGGAAGCCACGGCACCGGCTGCTGCGGCAGCATTGGTGTTGAGCATGATTTTACCCACTGCGGTGGCATTCTCAGCATCGCTAATAAATAACTGCGAGCCGCCATTGAAACCAAACCAGCCCATCCACAAAATAAAGGTGCCCAGTGTTGCCAGTGGCAAGTTAGAACCAGGAATGGGGTAAATTTCACCGTTTTTACCGTATTTACCTCGGCGCGCACCGAGCAGTAACACACCGGCCAGCGCTGCTGATGCACCTGCGCCGTGCACAATGCCTGAGCCGGCAAAATCAATAAAGCCCATTTCCGATAAAAAGCCTCCACCCCATGTCCAGTAGCCTTCAAGTGGGTATAGCACCCCAGTGAGAGCAACACAGAAGATTAAGAACGCCCACAGCTTCATACGCTCTGCGACAGCGCCAGAGACAATCGACATGGCGGTGGCAACAAAGACAACTTGGAAGAAAAAGTCAGACTCTAGCGCATGATCGGCATCACTGGCTTGGGTGCCTATCAAGGCTCCAAAGCTAGGTATAAAGCCGCCTTCAGCGTTATCCACGTACATGATGTTATACCCAATCAGCAAGTACATGGTGCAAGCGATAGCATACAAAGCGATGTTTTTCGTCAGGATCTCGGTGGTGTTTTTAGAGCGCACGAGCCCTGCTTCGAGCATAGCAAAGCCTGCTGCCATCCACATCACCAGCACCCCGGAGATTAAAAAGTAAAAGGTATTGAGTGAAAACTGTAATTCTACAACCGTATTTTCCATGATGGCTCCCCTTAAATCGCTTCTTCGTCGAGCTCACCCGTACGGATGCGCACAATTTGGTCAAGGTCATAAACGAAAATCTTACCGTCGCCAATTTTGCCAGTGGAGGCCACTTGGGTGATGAGTTCAACCACTCTGTCGACGTTGTCGCTTAAGGTTGCGATTTCGATTTTAATTTTGGGAATAAAGTCCACCTGGTATTCGGCGCCGCGATAGAGTTCGGTGTGTCCGCGTTGCCGGCCAAAGCCTTTAACATCAACCACAGTCATCCCCTCTATACCCAGCTCCGCCAAGGCTTCGCGTACTTCATCAAGTTTGAATGGCTTGATGATGGCGCTGATCATTTTCATACGGCCCCCTTAGGCAATATTCATTATTATTGTCTAAGGACCAATCCAACCTTTATGCCAGTTTAAATTCCCTTTATTTAACAGCATATTAACTTATCTAGGCATAAAAAAACGCACCATTGTGGTGCGTTTATCAGTCGCTCTGACCAAAGTTGTGCGTTAACTCATCACAGCGATGATGTTATTCACACACCAGCTGACATTTACCTTGCGCCTTAGCGCGATAAAGGGCTTTATCAGCAGCACTTAAGCAGGCATCAAAGTCATGATGATTCATCGCTGCTAAGCCAATACTGACACTCAGTGTATGCGTGCTATCAGCCAGTTCAATTGGCTCATCGCGCAGCGAGTCGTTTACATTTTCCAGCTGCTGCTGCAATTGTGCACTGTCGTGACAATGTGCCAACACGGCGAACTCTTCGCCACCAAAACGCGCAACAATGTGCTCATCAAGGTGCTGCTGTAGTCGCTGAGCAAGCTGTCGAAGCGCGCTGTCTCCGGCTTGGTGACCATACTGGTCGTTGATCTGTTTGAAGTTATCGGCGTCGATAAGCGCCACCGTGACAGCGTGCTTATCTTTTGCAAATAAGCGCCGACCATGCTCTTGTAAATAGCGACGATTAAACATGCCGGTGAGGTAATCACGCTCTGCCGTGGCTTTAATTTGTTCGATTAAATGCAGCTGCTCTACCGTTTGCAGCACGCGACAATGAAATTCTTCATTCATGAACGGCTTGGTCAGAAAGTCATTGGCGCCGTATTTGATAAACTTAGCCGATAAACCATTGTTGCCCGCGCCGGAAATACCAATAATGGCCAGATCATCACGGCCTCGGTGGTTACGCACCGCTCGTACTAATTCGAAGCCGTCCATTTTCGGCATAGCATAATCACATAGCAGCAGCTTGATACTGGTGTCTTCACGCAATATGGCCAGCGCTTGTTCACCGTCTTCAGCCTCAATAACATGATAAAGCTGACGTTGTAGTAACTGCTTAAGTACTTGTCGGCTTAATTGCGAATCATCAGCCACCAGCACGGGTAGACCTTTATTACGCAGTAGCTGCGTTAATAGACGCACGGCATAAAGGTAGGAGTCACGGTTATCTTTAATAACATAATCAACCACGCCGAGTTCCAGCATCTGTTGGCGCTGAGACTCGTCCATACTCGAGGTTAAAATGACTGAAGCGACATTATGTTCAATCGTAAGGCGTGCAGCATCGCCACTGGCACAGTCTGGCAAGGTCATGTCAACCAATGCCAAATCATATGTGTGCTGCTCAAGTAGCTCTTGGGCTTGCTCATAATTCCAAGCAAAATCAACGTGCTTAATAAATTCACGGGCAAATTTTTGCGTTAGCAAATGGCGCAATACTTGCTGCACAACTTTACTATCTTCAACAATCAATACTCGGGCCATCGCCAACTCCAAGGTGAATATCTTTCATTAAGCGGACCAAATTTAACCACACTTTGGCATTAAAGGACATCTTTGACTTTATAAACTTGTGTCGCTAGGGTGAGTTCCACCAATAGATGACCTTCGTTTTTATTATGTCTACTATCATGCTATCCGGTGCAACCGGGTTACTCGGCCGTGCGCTTTATCAGCGTCTTGCGCCACATCACCAAGTGATTGGGTTAGGTTTTTCCCGTGCTCAGCCACCACTTGTTAAAGTCGACCTGACCGATGCCGAGGTATTGTCCGCGCTTTTTTCAAAGCATCGCCCCGAGGTGTTTATTCATGCAGCCGCTGAGCGCAACCCAGACCAATTTGATACCGACCCGCAACGTAGCATACAACTGAACTGCGAGGTTACCGAACATATCGCCCAGTTATGCACCGAGTACCAATGCCGACTCATCTTTATTAGTACTGATTACGTATTTGATGGCCAGCACCCGCCCTATGAAGAAGGCGCTGCCGTCAACCCACTGAATCTCTATGGTGAATCCAAAGCGCGCAGTGAAACACTATTACAAGCAAACTACCCCGATGCAGCCATCGTTCGTATCCCGGTACTTTACGGTGAAGTTTCTCATTTAAAAGAATCGGCTGTGACCACCATTGCGGCACAACTAAAAGCCGGACAACGGCAGTTTGATGATGAGGCGCAGCGCTTGCCAACAGATGTTAACGATATTGCTGATGTGATCAGTAATGCGCTGTACATGATGAACAACGACCTAAGCGGTATATTCCATATCAGTGCCAGCGAAAAGCTCACTAAGCTGACAATGGCCCAAGCCATGGCACCGCTATTACATATTGACCCTAATAGTCTCAGTGCTGCCAGTGTGGATAGCAACGCTGCACCACGGCCCAAGGATTGTCAATTGCGAGATACCCGACTGGCGCCGATGGGGCTGACCATTGATAGTGATTTTAGTGCTCGTATCGCCACAGTGATTGCTCCCCACTTGTCGCATTAACTTGTACTTGTCACTTTGAACTCCTTTAATGGAGAAAACTACAGGAACTAAGGGTGAATCATGTTCGCAACACAATTAAAGGCATTGAGCCTAACTCTAGCAGTGGCACTTTCGCCACTGGCTGTTGCCGAGGTCGATCAGCACGACGCCTCGCAGCACAGCCGCCAAATTGATATCGATAGTAAAGTTATTACCGAGCACAAAGCGCGCATCAATGGCGATCGCTTATCGTACACCGCCGAGACGGGCACACAGCCGGTGTGGGACGACCAAGGCCATGCTGTGGCCACACTGCACTACACCTACTATAAGCGTGATGGTGTTGATGATGACACCCAGCGTCCGCTGCTTATTTCATTCAATGGTGGGCCTGGCTCGGCATCGGTTTGGATGCACCTAGCTTATACCGGTCCCAAGGTATTAAAAATTGATGACGAGGGTTACCCAGTCCAACCCTACGGTGTTAAAGAAAACCCCTACTCTGTACTGGATGTAGCGGATATTGTCTATGTGAACCCGGTCAATACCGGGTACTCTCGTGTATTGCCGGACGCTGATGGCAAAATGCCTAGCCGCGACAAGCAAAAGGACATGTTCTTTGGCGTTAACGCCGATATTCAATATTTAGCTGAGTGGCTCAATACCTTTGTACACCGTCACAATCGCTGGCGCTCGCCCAAATTCCTAATTGGTGAAAGCTATGGCACGACCCGGGTGTCCGGTTTGGCGTTAGAGTTACAAAACAGCCAATGGATGTACCTCAACGGTGTGGTGCTGGTATCGCCCACGGAGATCGGTATCAAACGTGAAGGCCCGGTGGAAGCCGCTAATCGCCTGCCCTACTTCGCTGCCACAGCGTGGTATCATAAGGCGCTAGATGAGCAGTACCAAAACATGGACCTCGAGCCGTTTTTAAGCGAAGTAGAAACTTTCACTGTCAATGAGCTGATCCCAGCATTGGCCAAAGGGGGCTTTATCTCTGACGATGAAAAACGTCGCATCGTTGCACAAATGGCCCGCTATGCAGGCGTCTCTGAAACCTATATTGAGCGCAACAACCTCGATGTGCCCACCATGTCTTTTTGGAAAGAGCTATTGCGTGAGCGCGGGCAAACAGTAGGACGTTTGGACTCGCGTTATTTAGGTATTGATAAACGTGATACTGGCGAGCGTCCAGATTACTGGGCGGAACTGACTTCTTGGTTGCACTCGTTCACACCCGCTATCAACTACTACCTTAGTGAAGAGCTAAATTACAAAACCGATGTGAAATACAACATGTTTGGCTCGGTGCACCCTTGGGACCGTAGCAATAACAACACCGGTGAAAACCTACGCTTGGCGATGGCACAAAACCCCTACCTCAATGTGCTAATCCAATCAGGCTACTACGATGGTGCGACCAACTATTTTGATGCCAAGTACACGATGTGGCAGCTAGACCCAAGCGGTAAAATGAAAGAGCGCTTGAGCTTTAAAGGTTACCGCAGTGGCCATATGATGTATTTACGCCGAGCTGATTTAGAAAGCTCAAACAACGATTTGCGCGAGTTTATTTTGAACGCTCTGCCAGAACAAGGAGCAGCGGCTAAATACTAAGCTGGGTACTTACTGTGACTAGTCCTGAAATAAGTTGACACTTATTTTGATTAAAACGCCTGATGTACTTCATCGGGCGTTTTGTATTTTAGAGCCAGGTGTGGGCGTCTCTT
>NZ_JAKRFV010000016.1:0-91825 GCF_022347945.1 Pseudoalteromonas sp. MM17-2
AAGCGAGGGAATAATCTCGTTGAGTTCGTTTGCTATTTGATTTCATTACACTCTCCAAATTAAGTTTGAAAAGTGTCAACGCTATTTAGGACGGGTCATAGGCCACAAAAAAAGCGCCTTGATGGCGCTTTTTATTATTCACTCAAAATATCGAGTCTAGCGAATGATACCGCGTTCAGATTGTTGAACGAGGTCAATCATTGGCTGAATGGCAGGAAACTGCTGCGCATCTTCAGTTAATTGGGCCACGGCTTCATCAGCTTTTAGGCCTTTACGGAACAAGGTTTTGTACGCACGGCGAAGGGCCATAATCTCATCAGACTCAAAACCTCGACGCTTGAGTCCTTCAGTATTAATTGCCACAGGGCGTGCCGGCGTGCCAATGGTGGTAACATACGGTGGTACATCTTGGTTCACCCCAGAGTACATACCAATAAAGGCATGATCGCCTACTTTACAAAACTGATGTACACCTGAGTTGCCAGCCAAAATAACCCAATTGCCGATGTGTACATGCCCCGCCACACTGGCATTGTTGGCAAAAATAACGTTATCACCAATCACGGCATCGTGAGCAACATGGGTATAAGCCATAAATAAGTTGTTGCTACCGATTTTGGTAATCCCCTGGTCCTGAATAGTACCCCGGTGGATTGTGGCACATTCGCGGATCACATTGTTATCACCGATAATCAGCTGCGTTGGTTCATCCTTGTACTTTTTATCTTGGCAGGCTTCGCCAACCGATGCGAATTGATAGATGTGGTTATTTTGACCTAAAGTAGATGGCCCTTTAACTACCACATGCGACTCAATAATTGTCCCTGCACCGATTTCTACATCATTGCCGATGTAGCTGTATGGACCTACTTGCACATCGTCGGCAAGCTTTGCGCCCGGTTCGATAATTGCGGTCGGATGAATCACGATTAAAACTCTCTTCTAGCACACATCAATTCGGCGCTGCACACAACTTTATCGTCGACGCGTGCTTCGCCATAAAACTTCCATAAATTGCGACGCTCTTTTAAAAACTCAACATGCAAATGCATGGTATCGCCTGGCCCTACTGGGTGTTTAAAGCGTGCGTTATCAATAGCTGCAAACAAGTATAGCTCATTGTCACCGCGATTTTCCGTGGTTTTAAAGCCGAGTAAACCAGTTGCTTGGGCTAGGGCCTCGAGAATCATCACCCCGGGGAATATGGGCTGATCGGGAAAGTGGCCGGTAAAAATCGGTTCATTCACGGTCACATTCTTAATCGCATGCAAACGCTCACCGGGCGTGTAATCAATAACACGATCAACGAGCAGCATAGGGTAACGATGGGGTAGCAGGCTTAATATTTCTTGAATATCAAAGCTATTTAACTGATTAGCCAACTTATTTTCCTTAAAACTAATTTACTCTTGCGACTTCAGCTGCGCTTCAATGGACTTGATACGCTTGTGCATGTCACCAATATTTCGTAAGTGCGCGATGGTGCGGCGCCACTCTTTGTTTTTGCTGTGCGGAACACCAGATGAATAAATACCAGGCTCATTGATGCCACTGGTCACCATATTCATGCCGGTTAGTACCACTTTGTCGCAAATTTCCACGTGACCGGTAATGGCGCTTAGGCCACCAATTTGGCAATAACGGCCAATTTTAGTACTGCCTGCAACCACGGTACAACCAGCGATAGCGGTCCCCTCACAAATCTCAACGTTATGTGCTATCTGGCATTGGTTGTCGATAATCACATTATCGTGGATAAGGGTGTCGTCAATGGCACCTCGGTCGATGGTGGTACTGGCACCAATCTCAACACGGTCGCCGATTATAACAGATCCAAGCTGCGGGATCTTAACCCATTGCCCTTGTTCATTGGCATAACCAAAACCATCGGCACCCACCACGGTATTTGCTTGAATCAAGCACTGCGCGCCTATATTCACCTCGTGGTAAACAGTGACGTTATTCCATAACTTAGTACCTGCGCCAATACGCGCATTAGCACCTATAAAGCAATGACTGCCTATTTGAGCATGTTCGCCAATGTGAGCACCGGCTTCAACAACCACGAAAGGGCCAATGTTGGCGCTCTCACTGACGGTTGCTTCACTGCTTATCACCGCACTGGGGTGCACCCCCTGTGCTGCTGCCGGCGTAGTGTCTAATAGCTGTGCTAACTTGGCATAGGCGACATAAGGGTCGGCACAGATAACCTTGTTGCCATCATAATGCTCGGCATCATTAGCACTGAGAATCACCGCACCAGCTTGGGTGGTGTTCAGCGCACTACGGTACTTTTTATTGGCGAGGAAACTGATATGTTTAGGGCCTGCTTTTTCCAGTGTTTGAATACCGTCAATCTGCAGGCCCTGGTCACCAACTAGCTCAGCACCTAAGTGCTGAGCAATGTTCGCTAGTGTTGTGGTCATTATTACTTCTTACTAACAGCGTCGATAACGTCTTCAGATAGGTCGGTCACTTCACTTGGGTTGAAGTAGATAGTGCCATCTTTCACTTTAACTTCGTCAAAGTCGCCTTCTTTGGCTACTTCTTGAATCGCTGCAACGATAGTTTGCTGCAATTTGCCTAGCTCTTGGTTTTGGCGACGCTTGATCTCTTGCTCAAGCGGGCGACCTTTCTCCATTAGTTGCTTTTGCATGCCTTGGATCTTCGCGCGCAGCTCTTGCTTCTGCTCATCGCTCATCACCGTGCCTTCACGCTGGAACTTCTCAGTTTCAAAGCGGATGTCGCCTTGTAGTTTTTCTAGCTCCTGACGACGCTCGGCAAATTCGCTTTGCAGGGTCTTCTCAATGGCTGCGGTTTGCGGCACTTGAGCATAGATTGTTTGCATATCAACAATGCCCACTTTGTGCGCCAAAGCGCTCATTGAAGTACCCATTGTTAGTGCAGCGAGTACCGCCATAGCCGTACTTTTAAATAATTTTTTCACAAAAAACTCCTTAAGAATTAGAAAGTATTACTGATGTTAAAGCTAATGGTCTTGGTATCATCATCTTCTTGTTCTTTCAACGGATACGCAAAACTAATTAACATCGGCCCCATAGGTGAAATCCACTGAATGGATAGACCTGTCGACACCCTAAAGCGTGACGGATCTGAATAGTCATCTAAGCGAGCACGTTCATCAGGTTGTAAATTTTGATAACGATCTACGTTAAACTCAGTATCCCATACGTTAGCTGCGTCAACAAAGAAGCTGGTACGTACGGAACTGGTATTTTCTTCGTCCAAGAATGGCGTTGGTACAATCATTTCCATACCAGCCACAGCCTTGGCGTTACCACCAATACGCCCAGCAAGGCGCAAGGTGTCAAACTCTTCTGCCCCACCGATACTGCCAGCTGGCGTGCCATCTGGCAAGGTGGTGCCAGGAATGTTCTGAGGTGCTCTTACCACTGCGCGCGGTAAGATGGTGTTTCTATCGAATCCACGAAGCTCTTGTTCCGTGATTCGGAAGAATTCTTGCACTGGTAATACTTGGTCAAAGCCGTTGGTAGAGCCATAACCATTACCATAGCCTAACGCTGCACGGGTTGAGAATACCCAGCGATGGTCATTACTGATAGGCCAGTAAAAACGCGAGTTATAGTTCACTTTGTAGTAGTTAAGGTCAGAGTTCGGCGTGGTTGCCGTTAAGTTAAGCGACTGACGTGAACCCGCCGTTGGGAATAACCCTCGGTTCACGGTCACCCGAGACCAACCGGTTGAGAGCTCAAATTTAGTGAACTCAAAACCCGCATCCGGATTTTCAGGATCTAAGAAGGTCTCACGCAACACTCGAGTTTGCTCGTATTCGGCTAAGTCTGAGAGCTCTTCTTCAATCCAACGAATACCGAAATTAACTCGGTTATTGGCATTAATTGGGAAGCCAATGTTAGTACCAAGGCCATAACTCTTTGACTTATAGTCAATCAAGCTGAACTCACTGGCATCGTAGTTACGATAGAAAATGCTTGAACCCTGAGATACCCCATCTGGAGTGAAATATGGGTCGGTGTAGGACAAGCTCACACTTTCAGAGCCGCGCGAGGTGTTGATATTAAACGACACCTGGTTACCTGAGCCTAGGAAGTTTGACTCACTGACACCAATGTTAAATTGCAGGCCGTAATAAGAACCATAAGCCAGACCGGCGGTGAAGCTACCTGCTGACTGCTCTTTTACGGTGAAATCAACATCGACTTCATCATCAATACCGGGCACCGGGGTAACATCAAATTCAACACTTTCCATGTAAGGAAGACGCTGAATTTGCAGCTTTGAGCGCTCTAGGTTTTGGTTTGATAACCACGCACCTTCAAGCTGCGTCATTTCCCGGCGCAATACTTCGTCAGCGGTGTTTTGGTTACCAGAAATATCGATACGGCGCACATAAACACGTTTGCCAGGGTCAACTGACAAGGTTAATTGCACCTCTTTATTTTCATCGTCGATTTCAGGGATGGTACGCACTTCAGCATTGGCATATCCAAAACGGGCTAAAAAGCTCTTAATGAATTCTTCTGAAGACGTCACCACCGAGCCATTATACAACTCACCTGTTTTGAGCGGGATAACGCTTTTAATTAACTCTTCACGGCCTAATAAGTCACCGATGAAATCAAAGCCTTTGACCATGTACTGCTCACCCTCAGTGACGTTCGCAGTGACATAGACTGATTCTCGCTCGGGGCTCACTGATACTTGGGTTGAGTCAATATTAAAGCGCAGGTAACCACGGTCGAGGTAATAACTGCGGATTTTCTCCAAGTCCCCTTCAATGGTTTGCTTTTGGTAGCGATCCGACGACATGAACATGTACCAAGGCAAATCTTGCTTAGACTCTGCGAGGTTCAGTAGTTCTTCATCAGGGAATAACTCGTTACCGACGATGTTAATCTGGCGAATTGAAGCGGCATCACCTTCATCGAAGTTTAACTTTAAGCGAACCCGGTTACGTGGTAGGCGAGTGATTTCAAGGTCGATTTTGGCGTTGTACTTACCAATACTGTGGAAGAAGTCGATTAGCCCCTTCTCAACACTATCAAGCACAGTTCTGTCGAGTGGCTCGCCTTGGCGGATATTTTGTTGATTCAAGCTCTCACTGAGCTGCTCGTCTTTAATATCTTTGTTGCCATCGAATTCGATAGAGCTGATCGTGGGTCGCTCGGTCACTTTGAACACGATGCGTTCACCATCACGATACGCTTCGATATCATCGAAGTGACCAGACTTGTAAAGCGACTTGATGGTTTTTGACACAGTGTAGGTGTCTACCTGATCGCCAACGTTAATTGGAATATGTGTCAGCGCTGCACCGAGTGCAACACGCTGCAACCCTTCTACTTTTAAATCTTCTACGATAAAGGATTCTTGGCCTAGGGCTGCAAAGCTTGCCCCTAATAAACTCGTAACTGCCAAATGTTTTTTTATAGCCATTTTATTATCTTTGTCCTTTACTACAGTGTCTTCACCCAGCTCACCCTCATTCCCGTTTTGCGCACGGCTGGCTGGGTGAGTAGGCCGTTGGCTGCATCATTGGCTGCCATCTTATCATTGCTGTTTGGCTTACACAGCTGTTTCTTTATACATCACGCTCAAAAAACACGCAGTTAACGCGTTAAGCGGATGGTGTACCTGTTTACAATCTTGCTATGTCGTTCAGTAATGCAAACGCGGTAAGCGCTAACAACAACATGGCACCGATGCGAAAGCCAATTTCTTGTGTCTTTTCAGAGACTGGCTTTTTACGAATTAGTTCAATTACGTAATACATTAAATGCCCGCCATCTAACACCGGCAAGGGGAGCAAATTAAACACCCCTAGGCTGACGCTGATTAACGCTAAAAAGCTCAAAAAGGCAACGAAGCCGTAGCTTACGCTAGTTCCAGCCCCGACTGCAATGCCCACCGGGCCACTGATATTTTTGATTGACACCTGCCCGGTGACTAAATTAGCTATCATCTCAAAGCTCAGGCTAATCATTTGCCATGTTTTTGCCACGCCCAGGCCAGCTGCATCAATCACGTTGTAGCTGCGTGTTGAAATGGCCTCTTCTGGCCAAGGCTCAACGACCGGCACCACTCCCAAGTAACCTCGAGAGAAGCCATCTTCAGTAGGCTTGTTAGCTGGGGTAATGGTCACATCAAGGCCTTGGGCACCGCGCATAACATAAAAGTTCAATGCTTGCCCTGCTGAGCGCTCAATACGATTGACCAGGGCCTGCCAACTTTTGATAAGTTCCCCCTCAACACTGACCAACACATCGCCCTTTTTGAGCCCCGCACTGTGTGCTGGCGAGTCTGGAGCAACCATCGCAAGCGTCAACGTTGCATCGGGTCGGTAAGGCTTAATGCCTATCGACGTCAGTGGCGACTCATCGCGCTGCTGCAGTGTCCAGCCTTGTAAATTTAAGGTGCGCACTGCCTGAGAACCAGACTCAGCTTGCACTTTGACATTCACCTCGTCATCCCCTAGGTGCTGCATCAATGCTAGTGTGACTTCTTGCCAATCTTGAGTTTGTTTACCATCAATAGTCAGCAATTGTTCGCCCGCCTGCAGACCCGCCGCTTCAGCACGGCTTTGCTCTGTCACATCACCGACGATGGGCTTGACTGACTGCACGCCGATGACATACATCAACGACAACGCAAAGATTGCAAATAGGAAGTTGGCTAAAGGGCCGGCACTGACAATAGCAATACGCCAATACACTGATTTGCTGTTGAAGGATAAATGCTTTTGTTCTTGCGGTACGTCATCCACTCGTTCATCGAGCATTTTCACGTAACCGCCCAGGGGGATCATTGCCAGCACATATTCGGTGCCATATTTATCATGCCAGCGTACCAATGGCTTGCCAAAGCCAATAGAAAAACGGAGCACTTTAACGCCCGCTTTGCGCGCCACCCAAAAGTGGCCATATTCATGAACGGTAACCAAAATGCCCAGAGCGAGAATAAACGAGCCTAGGTGCCACACAAATTCAAACATCAACCGCCCTCTTTGTAATTAATTGCTGCGCCGTTTCTCGTGCATCCGCGTCACAAGCTAACACGCCCTCGAGGCTGGCATCATACGTAAGCGCCAGCGCTGATAAAGTATCAGCATTAATACTGTAGATATCAGGAAAACGGATCTGACCACGTAAAAACGCCGCCACAGCCTCTTCGTTGGCAGCATTAATGGTGGTGGTGGCATTTTGCCCCACACGACATGCATCCATCGCCAGTTTTAAGTTGGGGTAGCGGGTAAAGTCAGGAGCGTGAAAGCTAAAGTCTTTCATTTGGCTAAAGTTTAGCGGTGCTACGCCGGCATCAATGCGCTCGGGATAAGCCATGGCATGAGCGATTGGTGTACGCATATCGGGTTGTCCCATTTGCGCAAGCACTGAGCCATCGACGTACTGTACCATGGAGTGAATCATACTTTGCGGGTGGATAACCACCTCAATATCGTCGACCTCTGCGTTGAAGAGCCATTTTGCTTCAATAAATTCAAGGCCTTTATTCATCATGGTGGCGGAATCTACAGAAATCTTTTGCCCCATAGACCAATTTGGGTGGGCAACGGCTTCGGCAACAGTAATATCATCAAAGGTCGATAATGGCCGCTCACGAAAAGGGCCACCCGAGCCGGTTAATAAAATTTTGCTCACCCCATGGTGGTGCAAGCATTGATCGCTGTGCCCTTGAATACCAGAGGGCATGCTTTGAAAGATAGCATTGTGCTCGCTATCAATCGGCAATAGCGTCGCCCCATGCGCTTTTACTTTGTCGATAAACAGCTGCCCCGACATCACCAAGGACTCTTTATTCGCTAACAACACAATTTTGCCAGCTTCGACAGCATACAGTGTTGGTAATAGCCCAGCGGCTCCGACAATAGCGGACATCACCATATCGACCTCGCTGTCTTGGCAGGCCATAGCGAGGTCTGTTCGGTAATCAATCACCTTGGTGGGCAGTTTCAAGCGATTGAGCTCTGCTGTGAGCGCCTGATTGGCGACATCGTCACTGAGGCAAGCAAACTTTGGATTAACGCGCTGGCAATCCGCAACCATTTGCGTCACATTGCTGCCAGCGACAAGGGCGAAGACGCCATAAAGCTCGCTGTTACGGCTAACAACATCCAGTGTACTTTGCCCAATTGAGCCGGTGGAGCCTAATACAGTGACCCACTTTTTGCTCATAGTGTCATGGTCCATGCGTAGAACACCACAAAAATAGGCGCGGCTGCCGTTAGGCTGTCTATACGGTCAAGAATGCCGCCATGGCCAGGGAGACATTTACCGCTGTCTTTCATACCTGCTTCGCGTTTAAACATACTCTCAAGTAAGTCGCCAATGGCTGAAAACGCCGCCACAATCACCGCCATAGCGCCGTAGATAAGCCATAAGCTGGGGTCGATACCATTGAAATAGCAAAACCCCACGACAAAAAGAGCAGCACTTGCGAGACCACCGACGAAGCCTTCGATGGTTTTGTTTGGGCTCACTTTAGGCATCAGCTTGTGTTTACCAAAGTTTTTACCACAAAAATAGGCGCCAATGTCCGCACTCCATACGATACCGAGTACGGCAAGAATAAGAAATGAGCCAAATTGGCTGGAGTCGGTGTAATTAGCACTGCGCAATACGTTTAATGCCAGCCACAATGGAGCCAAAGTCAACAGCCCGGCCACACCGCGCATTATCAGACCTTGTGACCAAGCATCGCTGAACCTAGGATAACGAATGACCAAAATGGTGGCCACTAACCACCAGGCGAAGGATAAGGTGAACACATAATTAGCATCTGCCAGCAATTGGCCTTGCTGCCATAAACTATCGACGGGCCAATGCCACTGCATCAATGCGACTACTACGCCGACCAAGGCAACATAGCCTAGGCGCTGTACACGCTTACAAATACCCATTAGTGCAGACCATTCATAGGCGCCTAATAAGACGATTGCGCCTGCACAATAACTAAACCAGTCTAACGGTGTTAAAAATACCAGCACCAAGGCCAGTGGCGCTAACACCAAAGACGTTAAAATTCGTTGTTTTAGCAAATGTTATACCTTCAACTTAGGGCTGAGCTGTACAGAGTAGTTGTTTTATTTGTTCACCAGTACATCCAAACCGGCGCTCTCGCGATACGTAGCAAGCGATCGCGTCAGCAAAAGCCGACTCGTTAAAGTCTGGCCACAACGTCGGCGTAAAATAAAGCTCAGCATAGGCCGCCTGCCAAAGTAAAAAATTGCTGATGCGTAAATCACCACCAGTGCGGATCAATAAATCCAGCTCACTTTGTTCATTAAGACTAATATGCTTTGCCAACGAATGCTCGTCAATGTCATCCGCTGATAATTCGCCTGCTTGTACTTGCTTCGCTAACTGTTGTGCGGCATACCCTATATCCCATCGGCCCCCATAATTGGCGGCGATATTTAAGCGTAACCCGGTGTTTTCAGCAGTTAGTGACTCAGCTGCAGCTATTTTTTCTTGTAACTTGTTAGAAAAGCGACTCATGTCGCCAATTATGGATAATTTAACGTTATTTTTATGGAGTTTTTTAACTTCGCGGCCCAGTACCATCATGAATAGCTCCATGAGCGTGCTGACCTCTTCCTCAGGACGACGCCAGTTCTCGCTGCTAAAGGCAAACAGAGTCAATGACTCGATACCTAGCTTAGAGCAAAATTTCACTGCATCTTTAACCGCATCAACACCCTTCTTATGTCCGTACACACGAGGACGCCCTTGCGCCTGTGCCCAGCGACCATTGCCATCCATGATAATCGCGACATGTTTAGGTAGCGATTGTTGTGCTATTTGCTGTGCGTCTAAAGCCATAAAACTCACATTATCCACAAAAAAACGCCGCCTAGTATACCCTAGACGGCGTTACAAGCCTAATGGCAATTTATGAGCAATATGCCCATAAATTGGGCATTAGATTTCCATCAATTCTTCTTCTTTAGCGCTTAGTTGCGCGTCCATTTCTTTGATGTACTTATCTGTTAGCTTCTGAATTTCATCTTCGCTTTGGTGCGCTTCATCTTCAGAAATATCTTTGTCTTTTAGCAAGGCTTTAATTTCACTGTTCGCGTCACGACGGATGTTACGCACAGCTACGCGGCCGCTCTCTACTTCACCACGCACGACCTTGATAAGGTCTTTACGACGCTCTTCCGTAAGAGGAGGAAGAGGTACCCGAATAACCGTGCCAGCTGCAGCTGGGTTAAGACCCAAATCAGAGGTCATGATCGCTTTTTCTACTGCCTGCGCTAACGATTTGTCAAATACGCTGATTGCCAGTGTACGTGAATCTTCAACTGTTACGTTAGCCACTTGGTTAAGCGGAGTATCGGCGCCATAATAAGAGACAGTAATGCCGTCAAGTAATGCTGGGTGAGCACGACCGGTACGGATTTTAGATAGTTGGCTGCCTAGAGCAGCGACACTTTTTTGCATGCGCTCTTGCGCACTTTTTTTAATATCGTTTATCACGCTAGTATCCTACTTATTTTGTCTCGCTTGAGGCTTCTGAGGAAATTAAAGTTCCCTCTTCTTCACCCATGATCACGCGCTTAAGCGCGCCAGGTTTATTCATATTAAAGACGCTGATAGGCATTTTGTGGTCGCGGGCCAAAGTAAATGCCGCTAAGTCCATCACCTTCAACTCTTTCTCAATAATTTCATTATAGGCAAGATGGCGATAAAGCGTGGCATCTGGGTTTTTCACTGGGTCATCACTGAATACCCCGTCCACTTTAGTGGCTTTAATCACGGTATCTGCTTCAATTTCAATGCCACGTAAACAGGCTGCTGAGTCTGTGGTAAAGAAAGGATTACCAGTGCCCGCCGAGAAGATAACGACACGGCCAGACTTCAACAAGCTAATAGCTTCTGCCCAGTTATACGCGTCACATACACCGTTTAAAGGGATCGCCGACATGAGGCGAGCATTTACAAATGCACGGTGAAGTGCATCACGCATCGCTAAGCCATTCATCACTGTGGCCAGCATCCCCATGTGGTCACCAACAACACGGTTCATACCCGCCTCTGCTAACGAGCCACCGCGTAAAAAGTTACCACCACCGATCACCAAACCCACTTCTACGTCGAGTTCTACCAGCTCTTTAATTTCTTGAGCCATACGATCTAAGACTTTCGGGTCTATACCAAAGCCTTCATCTCCCATCAGTGCTTCACCACTGAGCTTGAGAAGAACACGTCTAAAAATAGGTTTGCGATTAATATTCATATTTTCCTGGCCAATAACGAATTGAGATAAAAAATAACCGCGCCTATGTGAGTACATAAGAGCGCGGTTATTCTAATTAATTTTGCTGTCTGACGCAAAAGCAAATCATCGCTTCACCCCGTAAATAGAGGGATAAACCCGCTACCCGCGAAGCCTTGAACAAGTTGCTTATAATGCCAACACAACATGGTTAAATTCCAACCTAAGCGATTACTCGCCTTTTGCAGCAGCTACTTGAGCCGCAACTTCTGCAGCGAAGTCTTCTTCTTTCTTCTCGATACCTTCACCTACTTCTAGGCGCTTGAAGGTTGCAACAGAACCGCCACGCTCTTTAAGCATTTCACCAACAGTTTGCTTTGGTTCCATGATGAAAGCTTGACCAGTTAGTGAGATCTCACCGGTGAATTTCTTCATACGGCCAGTAACCATTTTTTCAGCGATTTCAGCAGGCTTGCCTTCGTTCATCGCGATCTCAACTTGTACTGCTTTTTCTTTTTCAACTACGTCTGCTGGTACGTCTTCAGGGTTAACGTAGTCAGGCTTAGAAGCAGCAACGTGCATAGCAACGTGCTTAAGCGTTTCTGCGTCTGCATCACCGGCAACAACAACACCGATGCGCTCGCCGTGACGGTAAGAAGCCAGGTTTGCACCTTCGATGTACTCAACACGACGGATGTTCATGTTTTCACCGATTTTAGCAACTAGCGCTACGCGGTCTTCTTCGAACTTAGCTTGAAGCTCTTCAATGCTTAGTTTTTCAGCAATTGCAGCGTCCGCTACTGTGTTAGCGAAACCTAGGAAGCTGTCGTCTTTAGCAACGAAGTCTGTTTGACAGTTAACTTCAACAAGCGCAGCAACACCATCAGCTTCTTTGATGATGATAGTACCTTCGGCAGCGATGTTACCTGCTTTTTTAGCAGCTTTCGCTTGACCGTTTTTACGCATGTTTTCGATTGCTGCATCGATGTCACCGTTGGTTTCAGTCAATGCTTTTTTACAATCCATCATGCCAGCGCCAGTGCGCTCGCGTAATTCTTTTACTAGGGCAGCAGTTACAGCCATGGGAATTTCCTCAAATCAATGTGTTAGAGCAAGTGACCAAGGTCACTTTGAAATAAGAATATCAAGTCTTCATCGCACTAGGATGAAGACTTGATGACAAGCGAGTTGCAATTACTCAGCGGCAACGAAATCGTCTTTTTCAGCTTGCACTGCGATGTTGCTTTCACGACCTTCAACAACTGCATCAGCAACTGCGTTAGTGTAAAGCTGGATCGCACGGATTGCGTCGTCGTTACCAGGAACAACGTAGTCAACACCGTCTGGGTTAGAGTTAGTATCAACGATAGATACTACTGGGATGCCCAGGTTGTTTGCTTCTTTAATCGCGATGTGTTCGTGGTCTGCATCAATAATGAAAAGCGCGTCAGGAAGACCGCCCATATTTTTGATACCGCCAAGGCCTTTTTCAAGCTTAGCCATTTCACGAGTAAGCATTAACGCTTCTTTCTTAGTTAGCTTCTCAAACGTGCCATCTTGGCTTTGAGTCTCAAGATCTTTAAGACGCTTGATTGACTGGCGAACAGTTTTCCAGTTAGTCAACATACCACCTAACCAACGGTGATTTACGTAGAACTGGTCACATTTAACTGCCGCTTCTTTTACTGCTTCGCTTGCAGCGCGCTTAGTACCAACGAAAAGGATTTTGCCTTTGTTAGACGCTACGTTTGACAGGTAAGTCAACGCGTCGTTAAACATAGGTACAGTTTGCTCAAGGTTGATGATATGAACTTTGTTGCGAGCACCGAAGATGAACGGCTTCATCTTTGGATTCCAGTAACGAGCTTGGTGACCGAAGTGTACACCCGCCTTAAGCATATCGCGCATTGAAACGTTTGCCATGGTATTTTTTCCTCTAATGTTTAGGGTTAGGCCTCCACATATCCCATAGCACCAACACCTTGGAAGTTATTCCGCGATGCACCCAAGTGTATGTGTCGATATGTGTGTGTGTTAATATTAAATGGTTATGTGTCTTCGTTACAGATAAAGCACTTCACTGTTATAGGTGAACACCAACAACAAGCAAGTGATTTTAATTTGTAAAAAGACGGCGCGCTTTATACCATATTGGCCGTGAAGACTCAATCTTTTGTGCACTATTTGTGCGCACTTAACTTATTTAAAGAACACAATTGGAGCATCAATGACTGCAGTGATCAAAACCCCGGAAGAAATCGAAAAAATGCGCGTAGCCGGCCGTTTGGCCGCAGACGTATTGGAAATGATAGGCCCACATGTCAAGCCTGGGGTGACCACTGATGAGCTCAACACCCTATGCCATAACTACATTGTTGACGAGCAAGGGGCTATTCCGGCGCCGTTAAATTATCATGGTTTCCCAAAATCAATTTGTACTTCGGTTAACCATGTTATTTGTCATGGCATCCCCAATGACAAACCATTAAAAGAAGGCGATATCATTAATATTGATGTCACCGTGATTAAAGATGGTTACCACGGCGATACCTCAAAAATGTTTCATGTAGGCCAGCCAACTATTCAAGGTAAGCGCCTGTGTGAGATTACCCAACAGAGCTTGTATCTGGCCATAAAAATGGTGAAACCTGGCGTGCGTTTAGGCGATATCGGTGCCGCAATTCAAAAATACGCAGAAGGCTTTAGCTACTCGATTGTGCGCGAATACTGTGGCCACGGTATAGGTAAAGAGTTTCACGAAGAGCCGCAAGTCATGCACTACGGTCGCCCAGGCACTGGCGAGACACTTAAAGCCGGTATGTGTTTAACCATTGAGCCCATGGTCAATGCTGGCAAGCGCCAATGTAAGCTGCTCAAAGACGAGTGGACGGTGATCACTAAAGACCGTAGCCTATCAGCACAATGGGAGCACACTTTATTGGTGACCGACAATGGCGTAGAAGTATTAACTCTACGCAGTGATGAAGAGCTTCCTCGCGTGATTGAACACAGCTAATTAAAAAGGGGCAAACCTGTGGCCTTACCGAATAAATTAAAAGACCTGCTTGAGCAGGCTGACGAGTTGGAAGAATATAAGGCCTGTAGCCAATACTTTTATAAGTGGCTGGGCAACCAATTTGATAAACAACCGGTAGGGTCACTCATCCGCGCGCGCGCGGAATATATCGACCGCTTATTGATCAAGCTGTTTCACTGCTGCAACCTTGCCCATGAGCCTGAGCTGGCTTTGGTTGCCGTAGGCGGCTACGGCCGAGGAGAACTACACCCCTACTCCGATATCGACTTTCTGTTGCTGGTTAGCGAAGAACCCAACGCCGAGTTGCGTGAAAAAATAGGCCAGTTTGTGACCCTGCTGTGGGATCTGAATTTGGAAATTGGCCACAGTGTACGCACCATAGAGCAAGTGATTGAGCAAAAGCGTGAAGATGTCAGCTTTTCCACAAGCTTACTGGAAAGCCGCCTTATTTTTGGCAACCACATCGAGTTTGAAAAGCTCAAACAGCATATTTTACAAACCCCGGTGTGGCGCTCTGACGAGTTTTTTATTGCAAAGCGTCAAGAGCAGGACCTGCGACACCGAAAGTGCCATGGCACCGCCTACAATCTCGAGCCAAACATCAAAGAGAACCCGGGCGGTCTGCGTGATTTACAAACCATCATTTGGGTGGCGAAAAAACACTTTCATGCCGAAACCTTAGAAGAGCTCATCAACCATGGTTACCTCACCCACGAGGAGTACCAAGAGCTGCTCGAGTGCTTAGAAAACTTGTGGAATATTCGTTTTGCTCTGCATTTGGCCGCCGAGCGCAGCGAGAACCGTTTGTTGTTCGACTACCAGCCCCATGCCGCAGAAATACTTGGCTTTGGTAGCGATGGTAAAGCCTCGGTCGAGCGTATGATGAAGCGCTTATTTCGGATTATGAGTCGGGTCCGTGAACTCAACCAAATGCTACTGTCGTATTTTGAGCAATCCATTTTACCGGATCATCGGGATTTACCGGTGGTTGAATTGGACCGCAGCTTTGAGCGCATTGGTCATCAAATTCGCGTTAAAAACCCTTCCGTGTTTTTCCGCCGCGATCAACTATTGGTGCTGTTCGAGCACATCGCCAGTAACCCGCAAATCACTCATATTTACCCCAGCACCATTCGCACTATGCGCCAAGTCCGTCGGCGTCTACTTGGTGACTTGCAAGATTATGCCGCCTGTCGCGATGCATTTTTACGCCTAATAAAACACCCCAACGGCATGGGCCGCGCGTTCACCTTAATGCACAAACACGGCATCATTGCTGCGTATCTCCCCCAGTGGCGTAATATTTTTGGACAAATGCAGTTCGACTTATTTCACGCTTACACCGTCGATGAGCATACTCATAAGCTGATTAACAACATCTATCAGTACAGTGATAAATCCAAGGTCAGCGACTTCCCCCTGTGCAGTGAGATTGTCACCCGCATGGATAAGCCGGAACTGTTATATCTTGCGGCTATTTTTCACGATATAGCCAAAGGTCGCGGCGGCGATCACTCCGAACTCGGAGCAGTCGATGCACTTGCGTTCGCCAAGCTGCACCGCCTACCTACATCCGACGGTAAATTGATTGCTTGGTTGGTGGAAAACCACTTATTAATGTCTGTCACGGCGCAGCGCAAGGATATTAACGACCCAGATGTGATCAATGAGTTCGCTTCTAAGGTAAAAAATGAGCGCCAGCTGGACTACCTCTATTGCCTAACCGTGGCTGATATTCGTGCCACCAACGATAACCTGTGGAATGATTGGAAAAACACCCTGCTGCGCGAGCTGTATTTGCATACTCAGCGGGCATTGCGCTTAGGGCTAGAAAACCCCATGGATATGCGCGACCAAATTCGTGATAAGAAGCAGCAAGCTAAGCAGCGGTTAATCAATCTAGGGTATGATGAGAGTCACATCGACTTGCTTTGGAGCCGCTTTAAAGCCAATTATTTCACCGCCTTTAGTGAACAGCAAATCTCTTGGCACTGTGAACACTTACTCAATGCACAGGACTTATCCGCACCAAGTGTCACCGTTTCCGATTGTGCAATGCATGGCGGCACGCAGGTTTTTGCCTATAGCCCTTATACCGGCGGCTTATTTGCACGTTTAGTTAGCGTCATTGGCTCTAAAAAAGCACAGATTCAGCACGCTCAAGTAATGACCACCAAAGATGGCTATGTCATTTTCAGTTTTGTTGTTCTTGAGGTGAATGGCGAGCCGTTGAGTAAAAGTCGCGGCAACGGCATGCGCCGTGCCCTTGAGCAAATAATGCAGGATCCGAAGAAGAAGATCCGGATCAAGAAAAATCGTTCGCAGCGTTTTAAAGACTTTAATATTAAACCAAAAATTGTTTTGCGGCCGCACGCGCGCAAAGACCGCAGTTTAATTGAGATACAAGCGGTGGATATTCCTGGCCTGTTAACAAAAATAGCGCAGGTTTTTCAGCGCCATCGCTTACACATACACGCCGCCCGCATTACCACGGTGGGTGAGCGCGCAGAAGACTTTTTTGTCGTCTCAAATAATGATTACCAAGCTCTGACGGATGAAGAACAAGTTAAAATCCATCAGGCACTTCGGAAAAAACTAAATGCCGATAATGAAGCGACCACCGCTTAATCGGCTCACTAATGAGGACACCATGGCAGATTTAAAAACCCTTATTGAAAACGCGTGGGAAAACCGTGACGCGATTAGCCCAAGTACGGTTGATGCTGATGTAAAAAACGCGATAGATACGGTATTGGAGCGTTTGGATAAAGGTGATGCTCGGGTGGCTGAAAAGCTCTCGGGTGAGTGGGTGGTGCACCAATGGCTTAAAAAAGCGGTGCTGTTGTCTTTTCGGATCCGTGACAACCAGCCTATTAGCGATGGCGTTAATCAGTTCTACGATAAAGTGCCGCTTAAATTTAGCGATTACAGCAGCGAGCAATTTCAACGTGAAGGCATGCGTGTAGTGCCCAACGCCGTTGCACGCAAAGGCAGCTATATTGGTAAGAACGTCGTTCTGATGCCTTCTTACACTAATATTGGTGCTTATGTCGATGACGGTACCATGGTCGATACATGGGCCACAGTGGGCTCATGCGCACAAATTGGTAAAAACGTGCACCTTTCGGGGGGCGTCGGTATCGGCGGCGTGCTGGAACCACTGCAGGCTAACCCGACTATCATTGAAGATGACTGCTTTATCGGTGCGCGCTCTGAAATTGTTGAGGGCGTTATTGTCGAGCAAGGCGCGGTCATTTCTATGGGTGTGTACATCTCGCAAAGCACACGTATCTTTGACCGTGAAACCGGGCAAATTCATTATGGTCGCGTTCCAGCCGGAGCCGTTGTAGTGCCTGGGTCCATTCCTAGCAAAGATGGCAGCCATAGCCTGTATGCCGCCGTTATTGTCAAGAAGGTGGACCAACAGACACGCGAGAAAGTTGGCGTCAACGCCCTACTTCGTGGTGTAGAGTAACTGTAAAGCAGCCTTCAGGTCACGTTGAGGGCTGCCTTAAAACTATTTTATTCCTACCAACTTTTTTATTTGAAATAATTACTTCATTACGTTACCTATAGGGTAAACGATGAGGCAATACCATGAATAAACGTCACTTCCTGAAAAGCTGTACTCTGCTCGGTGCCGGTGCGCTACTCGCTCCTGCGGCCCAAGCGATTGGTGTGCCACAGCAAAGCACCTTAGCGACACTGAAACCCACAGCCTTGCCTACTGATGCAACCATAGGTATAGCTAGCCCCTCAGCAGCCACAGCTGAACATAAAGACATCATATTAGCGCAGCAGTTAATCAAAGCACTGGGTTATCGCGTAAAGCTCAGCCCCAATATCATGGCGCGACGTGGGCATTTAGCGGGTCTGGATCAACAGCGCGCTGACGACCTTAACGGCTTGTTTGCCGACCCCAATGTTGATGCCATCGTATGCTTGCGTGGCGGCTCTGGCGCTGCACGCATTTTGCCACTGCTCGACTACCAAATTATCAAGGCTAACCCTAAGCCGTTACTGGGCTACTCTGATATCACCGCACTGCATAACGCCCTGCTTGCTAAAACTGGGTTGATCAGCTTCCACGGTCCCAACGCCACAAGCCAGTGGAATCCCTTTAATGTACACCAATTTAAACAGTTATTTGTTCATCGCGAGCGAGTGCTATACCAAAATTTAGACAAAGCTGATGATGAGCTTGTTAATCGTCACTACCTCACCCAAACCATTACCTCAGGACAATCGCAAGGACACCTTATCGGCGGTAATTTATCCGTACTGTCGGCACTTGCCGGCAGTGACTATTTACCCAATTTTGAGGGCGCGATTTTATTTTTAGAGGATATTGATGAAGCGCCTTATCGCATTGACCGAATGATGAGTACACTCAAGCTCATGGGCGCATTGGATAAGATTAACGGCTTCGTGTTTGGTGATTGCAACCAATGTCAGCCTGGCAGTGGGTATGGGTCGTTAACGCTGGAACAAATCTTGGCCGATTACATTGCCCCGCTGAACATTCCAGCCTATCACGGAGCCATGATCGGCCATATTGAGAGACAATTTATTTTACCTGTAGGTGCCCAAGTTAAGCTTGACGCGGACCAAGGCAGTCTCCGTGTTTTAGAAGAGGTGTTTAGTTAAACTAAAAAGCCCCGAATAACACGGGGCTTCAATTTCTTTGTATATACTGTGATTAGGCGGCCAAAGATGTGGCCCAACCTAGAATGGCATTTAAGCAACCAATGCCAGCAAATACAGCGATAAACGCGACGAAATATTTAAAGTTGAAAGGGTCTTTAAAATCACCTTTTTGCGCCATCTTCATTACCTCTTTAAGCACGATAAAACGGCGCATATAATAATCGAATCGAGGTTAACAATCCAGCGTTTGCAGTACTTGACGCTGCGCCAGTTGCTCTGCAATTTGTAGGGCTCCCTGATAAAGCTGCTGATAATTAAATTGCGGCGCCTGGCGCTGTAACGCTTCACATACTTGCGCTAAGGTCATGCCTGGTTGCTGTGAAAGCGTATCAAGCAATAACGCGGTCATCATGTTTAAGGCGAGAAACTGCACCTCATCTTGTTGGTCGCGATAAACACAAATATAGCTGGGCTGTTCATCCGCTTGCTGCGGCTGATTATCCACCGAGATGGTTTGTACAGGGAAGTGATAACACACTACTTGCGCGGTTTCACTCATATACAAAGGTTGCTTTTGCACATTAAAAAGCGGCTTTAACTGGCCACTGTCTTGTGCACTAGACACTGCCAACTCCACCCACTCGTAATGGGCTAACTCTTGTAAAAAAGGCGGATCGCTGTGTTGTAACTCATACTGCTGTGCCAAAAACAGTACAAATTCTTTAGAAATATCCAAAAAATAGGGAGATGTGGCGTGATGGCTAGCAAAAAATCGACGTACTAACTGCTGCCACCGCTGATCATCGTACAAGCTTCGCAGCACAGGAAAGCCACTTTCTAAAAAGCCGTTGACGTTATTGAAAAACAACTCACGATAAATTTTCATTCGCCGGTCTTCAACATCTGCGGGGCGCGGATTAGCTTCGGGATCGCGAATATGGGCGCTAAATTGCTTCTGTAGTTGTTGAAACTGCATGATCAGGCTCTTTGCTGTTGGGCTAAAAAAGGCTGTTGGATATCAGCAATGGTATCGATTTCTTTAAGTAGTTGGCTAAGTGGCGGAATATTAAAATCCCGCTCTAATAACGTTGGCTGTACACCGTGCAACTCATAAGCTCGTCTGAGCAGCTGCCAGACGGGGTCGATCACATCAGCGCCATGGGTATCGACAATTAAATCTTCAGCCTCGTTATAGTGCCCAGCCACATGCATGTAGGCGATCCGCTCGCTGGGGAGACCGGCCAAAAACTGCTCGGCATCATAGCCATGATTTACTGAGTTCACATAAATATTATTAACATCAAGCAGCAACTGGCAATCAGCTTCTGCCAATATACGCTGAGTAAATTCAAGTTCTGTAAGCTGCTGCCCTGGCGCGCCATAGTAAGACACATTTTCAATGACTAAAGGACGCTCTAATACATCTTGCACCTGGCGGATCCGCGCAGCGACGTAGCTTATCGACTCCTCTGTGAAAGGAATGGGCATCAAATCATACATATGACCATCAGCGGAGCAATAACTGAGGTGCTCGCTGTAAAGGCGAATATCGTGCACATCAAAAAACTGCTTCAGATCTTTTAAAAACGCCACATCCAAAGGATCGGGCGAGCCCAATGATAAAGATAAACCATGGCAAATGAACGGATGACGCTCTGTGAGCGCACGAAACTGCTTGCCAAGCTTACCACCTAGACGCAACCAGTTCTCAGGGGCGACCTCCATAAAGCCAATTTGCTTAGGAATATGATTAAGCATATCGCTCAGCATTTCACGACGTAGACCCAGGCCCACATTAGCTAATGGCGCTGACTGCTGCAACATATTGCACTCCTTAAAGTGTACAAGCCGCTCTACGGCGGCTTGTTAGGTACTACGGGTAATTAACGATAGTTCACGGCTGATTAGCTGTGACCACCGCATTTGCCTTCACCACACTTACCTTCTTTACCTTTGGCTTCACCGCCACATTTACCTTCGCCGCACTTGCCCTCTTTGCCCTTGGCTTCACCGCCGCATTTACCTTCGCCGCATTTGCCTTCTTTGCCTTTGGCTTCACCGCCGCATTTACCTTCGCCGCACTTGCCTTCTTTGCCTTTGGCATGACCGTGACCGCCACATTTTCCTTCACCGCACTTGCCTTCTTTGCCTTTGGCTTCACCGCCGCATTTACCTTCGCCGCACTTGCCTTCTTTGCCTTTGGCTTCGCCGCCGCACTTACCTTCACCACATTTACCCTCTGCTGCGTCAAGCTGGTATCCTGCAACCATCTCTTGCATTTCAAATGGGTTGGCCTGCGCATCAGTTGCAGTCACTGCCGCACCCGATGCAACAACAGCACCTAAGGTTAAGGCGATGGAGTTCTTTTTTAAATTATTCATGCTTTAGCTCTCTCTCGGTTGGTAGCATTCAACAGATCAGACCCGAATGCATCCTGGATCCTTTCAAATTATTTTTAAATTTTTATGTGGTATATCGATTACCAGAATAACTATGGCGCGATATAGGTATTTTATCAATAGTGACGAACGGGTTAGAATACGCGCCCAGCTAGCAGTGAAGGTCATATATGAAACTAATTTTAGCCCCCATGGAAGGCGTTGTTGATTTTAAAATGCGCCAACTACTTACCGATATTGGCGGCTTTGACCTCTGTGTGACCGAGTTTGTGCGGGTAGTCAATCAGCGATTACCACGCCGAGTGTTCTTGCGCTATTGCCCTGAGCTACTCAACGGTGGTTATACGCGTGCAGGAACGCCCGTGAGAATTCAACTACTTGGACAGCATCCACAGTGCCTGGCAGAAAATGCGATTAAGGCTATAGAGCTCGGCTCTCATGGCATTGACCTTAACTTTGGCTGCCCAGCAAAAACGGTCAATAAAAGTAAAGGCGGCGCCGTACTACTCAAAGAGCCCGAACAGCTTTATCAAATCGTTAAAACAGTACGTGAAGCAGTAGCACATGAACACAAGGTAACCGCTAAGGTACGCTTGGGCTTTGACGATACCTCACGTAGTAGTGAAATTTTTGATGCTGTTGTGCAAGCAGGCGCAGACAGTATTGCTATCCACGCCCGCACTAAACGCGACGGCTATCGCCCTCCCGCTTATTGGCACTTGCTGGCACCGCTGGTGCAGCGTAAGGCTGATATTGAAATTGTTGCAAACGGAGAGATTTGGAGCCTCGACGATGCTCATAGTGCGAGAAATCAAAGCTTATGCCAACATCTGATGCTCGGTCGCGGCGCGCTTGCAATGCCAGACTTAGCGGCTTGGATCAAAGCCGCAGACCAAAACAAAACACATGAGAAAATGACTTGGCACGATGTGCTTTACCATATTATTCACTCATCTATGCACGATGACGACACCAAAGCGAAGCGTTATTTTGCCAACAGAACTAAACAGTGGTTAGGGTATCTACGACGAACTTACCATCAAGCAGATCAGCTATTTGATGATATTCGCCGACTACATGATAAGGACGAAGTACTCGCACAATTAAAGCACCACGCTCAACGATGATAAAAAATATCTGCTAAATTCGCCAAGGTTGATCCTTGTCATGTTCCCAAGTTTGAATATTGGCCACAATAAAAGTCAATTCAAGGCAAACACGGGGCGATTTATGAGTATCCTCACCCATGACTTCGAGCAACAGGTTTCTCAGGCGCTTGCGGATGCGCGCAGACAACTCTTGGCAAAGCTACAACAAGCTTCACAAGTCCATGAAAGAAGACTGCATGCTAAGCTTACCAACGAGCCGGAAAGCGACTGGGTGGCATTACTGAGCGAACATTTAGGCCCAGAATACAAAGACCTCATTATCCGGCTAGAGCGCTTAGAAGCGACTCAGTGCCAGTTTGATTTAGGATTATTTGGCTTTTGCTCTGACTGTGAAGAGCCCATAGAGCCACACCGTTTAGAAAAAGATGTGACGACGCAGCGCTGCGCGCGCTGCGACAGTATCAGTCGCGCGCAATTAAATGGCCATAAATAAAGCTCATCGCTGGATAAGCGACCACCTCATACACCATTTGCTTTGCTCGTCGCTCGCTGATCCCCTGTTTGGCTAGCGACGTTAGCGCCATTTGCTCAGTCCAAAGTTGGCTGTGAATACCTATATCAAGCTCCATATACAAAAGCGCTAACCGCGTTTGTTCCACACTCAAACTCTGTTGCTGAGCCCACAGACGCTTATTCACATAGCCTTGTCGCCAATCTAGCCCTACATCGCGCTGGTCATTGTCTGGTTGGCGCAAAGGCGCGATGCCATATTCAGAGAGTGTGGCCAGCTTACTTTGAATTTGCATAAGCCATTTAATCGGCGCCTGCACCTGGTCAGTGTAGTAATTTAGTTTTGCTTGATACCACTGAGTGCCATTTGGCAGCTGACTTAGCCCCAGCTGGTTGCGAGGGCGATAGTTAGCTAAATACTGTTGTAGTTGGGTCGCTGCACTTTTGAGTTTACTGTTATCACTGAGTTCAATTAACCGCTCTACTTCACCTTGCATCATTGCTAATTCATAGCGATTAACAAAAATTTGGCTTTGTTCACCTTGTTGCAAGCGGCTTTTCACTAACTCAAGCCACTGCGCTGCTTGTTCTTGCGTTTGGCTATCGCGCAATGCCTGCTCAGAGCGGAAAATAGCGCTGCTCAGCGGCCAAGGTTGATAGCGACGTACATACCTTTGCTCGGTAATTAAATAGTCCAAGGTTGCGCGCTGTGCGTCGCTGAGCGCCGCTCTATCAAACTGCTGATATAGGTCATGGCGCTGCTTGAGATACGCATCAGAATAAGGCCAAGGCGTTAAGGGGCTGGTTAAATCGCCTGTAAGTTTGGCGTTCAATTGTACTAAGGCCTGCTGCGAAGTAGTTGCTGAAATAGATTGAGGCTCAGAGCACCCTGTTGTTAATAAAGCAAGCAAGATTAAGCTGTGTATGCGCACCGCGTATGGCTCCTTAAATAAGCATTGCGTGGAAATAAAAAAGGCCCCAATGAGGGGCCTTTTATTATTGCATAAGGAGCTTAAAGACTCACACCATTACGTTGTGCTTTATCTTTAATGAAGGTTTTCCAACTACGCGCGAATTTACGCGTGCTTGGATCTTCTGCTGCTTTAGTAATCGCAGCGTAGGCTTGCTTATACTTTTCTTGCTGTAGGTAAGCTTCTGCTAAGTCAGAGTAAATAGTCCCTTTCTTATCAGAGCCTTCATCAAGAGCACGCTTCAATAAAACCACTGCTTTATCGAATTGTTCCTCTTGTAAGCGCAAGGCACCGGCTTTACGGAATAGCTCTGCATCGTTATCAAACTCTGCGGCTTCCTCGTAATACTTCGCTGCTGTCTTAATGTTTTTAGCATTATGAAAGTAGCTAGCCATTGCCGTGACATTTTGCTTAATGCGCTTAACCTTACCATCAGTGATGGCCTTCTCCATGTGGAAACCGGCTTTGTAAGGAACGCCTACAAATGAGTAGAGCTGTGCTAACACTTTATAGTCAGTTTCTGATTCAAAGAAACCACTGTCGTAAGCAATATCCATCGTAGTGAGACCTTTTTCATAGTCTTCTACTTGCATATAGAACTTACCAAGGTTAACCCAGGCTTTGCCGTCTGTTGGCCAGGTTTTCACCATGCGCTCAAGAATTTTAACTGCTTTATCAAATTCTTTTGCTTCATAGTGAGCTGCCATCAATAGCTGAAACGGTGCTTTCTTTGGCTCTTTATTAGCATTGAGCTCAATAGCACGCTCAGCAGGCTCTACCACATCTTTAAACTGACCAAGCTCATAACTCGCTTGAGCGATACGCGTGTATACAGTGGGATCTTCTTCACCAGTGAAGTCCATCCAGTCAATATACGCTTGCTTTGCTTCTTTGTACTTCTTGATGTTAGCCAACAAGTCACCAAGCAGCTTCATCGCCTGCTCTTGGTCGTTGAAGTTAAGCTCATCTGGCTTGATTGCGTCTTGTGTATACTTAATAGCCAACTGGTAGTTGTCTACTTGGGCATATAGCTGACCTAAGTAGCGATCAATAGTCGCACGGTCAAACTCATCAGACGGGTCAAGTTCTTTAAGAACTGCGATTGCGCCGTTGAAGTCTTCTGCATCAACAAACTCAAACGCTTTCATGACCTTCTTACCAGTGCGCTCACTCATGACCTTGGTCTTAGCGTTTTTGCGCTTTTCTATCTCTTCGTAGTTAGGCGCAGCGAATATCGAAGTACTCACTACACTACCAGACAACGAGATAAGCAGAGCGAGTGCAGTCACTTTAGATAGATTTTTCATACTACACTCTCCTTACTGGTCTTGGTTAAGTTTGAAGTCAAGCTGAACAGTGATGCCAGGCTGTTTAACCGGCTTGCCATCAACTACTTTTGGCTTGTACTTCCACTTACGCAAGGCACGCTTAGCTTCACGGTCGAAGATACGACGAGGTTCTGCATCGATTACCTCTACATCTTCTACACCGCCCACTTCGTTAATGGTGAATGAAAGCTGTACCCAACCTTCTTTACCATCACGCGCGGCTTGCACCGGGTATTTAGGTTCAATTCGAACAAGAGGTGTTGCATCACCATCTCGACCAAATGCACCTGGGCCACTTAGACCACCCGCTGAGCTACCTACATTGACACTTGGCATATTGAAACCGAGTGAACCTGGATTAGGGTTACTATTCTCAGGCTGTGGCGGCTGCGGTTTAGGCGGCTGCTTAGGCGGTGGTGGAGGCGGCGGCGGTACACGCTTACGCTCCTGCACCTTGGATTCAGGTGGATTCGTCATAATTTCGACAACGATCTTCTCTTTCTCGTTGGCTGCCCTGTTATCTCCACCGGAGATTAGGTAAGCCATGAAAAAGAATAAGCCGAAAGTAACTGCCCCACCTGCAATCAGTGAAAACAGAAAACGAATCATTACTTATCTCCAGCGATTGATATCTTATCGATACCTGCAGCTTTAATCTGGTCCATTACCTTTACAACCACACCGTGCTTCGCATCTTTATCCGCTTGGATAATTACGATTTCGGTAGGCTGCTCAGCCAATAGACGTTCAATGTTTGCAGCAACACGCTCGACATCGACCTGACGCTTATCCATCCAAATTTCACCGTTAGAGCGAATAGCGATGAAGATGTTTGCATTCTTCTTCTTAGTCGCTTGCGCTGCTTCCGGTTTATTTACATCAATACCCGCTTCTTTAACGAACGAAGTAGTTACGATAAAGAAGATAAGCATGATGAATACGATGTCCAGCATCGGCGTCATATCGACGGCTGCTTCTTCTTCTTCACGAAAACGTTGTTTACGTGCCATATTCAAATCTCTCTCTAGTGATGAGGCAAGCTATCGACGAGCTTCTCTTTAGCCATTTTTGCACGTGCTTCAAGACGTGTACTAAAGAATACACCCGATAGTGCCGCAACCATTCCAGCCATTGTTGGGATTGTTGCCATTGAAATACCTGATGCCATTAGTCGAGGGTTACCTGTGCCCTGAGTTGCCATGGTTTCGAAAACCGCGATCATCCCAGTTACAGTACCTAATAGACCAATAAGTGGACATACAGCTACCAATGTCTTAATCAACAACATGCGCTCATCTAATTTTTCAGACGCTTCAGAAATCCATGCATCGCGGATTCTGTGTGCGTACCAAGACGTAGTGTCCTGGCGGGCGTCCCACTTCGCTACAATCCCCTTTTTCATTTTCGGGAACTCAGAGAGTAGGAACCAATAGCGCTCAATCATTAAAACCCACATGAGGAAGAGTGCTATCGCGACCACGTATAATACCTGGCCGCCTGTGCCAACAAAATCCCTGATAGATTCCCAAATCTCCATCAGGACTAGCATTAGGCTTTCTCCTTCTCCGCGTGAGCAGCGATAATACCGGCGCTTTGCTCATCAAGAACGTGGATGATTGATTTACTGCGACCAGCAACAATAGCGTGAACTAGGATTAGCGGTAGTGCCGCAATTAGACCTAGAGCTGTGGTTACTAGAGCCATTGAGATTGAACCAGCCATGATCTTCGGATCACCTGTACCGAACAAGGTAATTTGTTGGAAGGTGTTGATCATACCAACAACGGTACCAAGTAGACCTAGTAGCGGCGCGATAGCAGCTAAGATCTTGATGATGTTGATACCCGCTTCGATACGTGGCGTTTCACGTAGAATCGCTTCGTCTAGTTTAAGCTCAAGGTTTTCAACGTCTTGGTTTTTGTTGTCGTGGTAAACTTTAAGAATACGGCCCAGCGGGTTACCTTCTGAAGGTGAGCTGGTGTTCTTAAGCTGACTCTTGATTTTACCTGAAACGATAGTTAGGTCGATTAGGCGCACAACAGCGATAAGTAGACCAATCACTAGTAGTACAGCGATGATGTAACCTACTTCTTCACCTTGGTGGAAGCGCTCTTCAGGCGTTGCTTTTTGCGTGTTCAGACGCAGGATTGAGCCACGAGTTGGGTCAATGTAAAAGCCTGTGTACTGGTCTGCTGAAGTACCGATTAGGTCTTTCGCTGAATCAAGTACGAAACCGTCTGGCTGACGACCTAGCGGTTGAATCGCTTGGTTTTCAGCAGAATAAACTAAATAACCGTCATCAGTAATAAGGTTAAAGTTACCGATACGAGTTACTTGCTTGGTTGATGTTGAACCGTCTAGCTCTGAAACTTCAGCTTCGAAAGAAGAAACTTTCGCAGACTCAGTCATTTCAGTTTGTAGGGCAATCCAAAGCTCTTCTAGTTCACGTGTAGTTGGTAGCTCTTTCGCTGCCGCTAGTGAACGAAGAATTTCAGCACGGCCAGGCTTTTCAGCACTAACCAGTGACGCTTCGATTGAACCAATGGTTTCTTGCGCTGCACGACGTACAACACCGAACATCTCACCTAGTGTACCTTTTGCGTTTTCAAGCGCTTGCTCTTTTTCCGCTAGGGTTACTTCGTTTTGAGCATACTCTTTTTGTAGACGCTCGCCACGTGCTTTTTCTGCTGCAAGTTCACGTTTTGCTTGGTTAAGCAACGCTTGCTTGTCAGCGCGTGCAGACAAGAACTCTTGTTCACGCTGTTTGTTTAGTTTGCCTTCAGAGATACGCTCTTTTTTTACTTGATCAAGGATCTGGTCAAGTACTTCTGTGTTTGCATGAGCGTTAAGCGCAGCACCGGCAGAAACTGATAGTACTGCTGCAACAGCAAAACCTTTAAATAGTTTCTTCATTCTCTATTACTCCGCGCCGAAGATTGGAAGTTTAACAAGATCCGGTGCAGCCTGTTTACGGGCCATACGGATTGTCTCTTTAACAGGCTTTAGGAATTCTTCACCCAAAGCTTCCCACTGCTTAGTGCTATTGTTCCACACCCAAGCATTCTTCTGGTCGAATGATTGCGCAACATAGGCAATACGACCTAGACGTGCGAAGTCTACAGAGATGTCACGACCGTCGATATTTAGGCTACCTTGGTCAGCAACCATTGTCGTGCTGTAGTCTTTCTCAACCATGTATGCTTCAAGTACCTGACGGAACTTCTCTGAAGTCGTTACAGAAGCACTGCTCATGATTTCACGTAGTTTTTCAACGCGAGCTAGGCGATCTTCGGTATTAAACGGAACGTCCGCTTTGATGAATTGCTCAAGCGTATCGATCATGCGATACATCAAAGGCACAACGTTTTGTTTAGTTTTGTCGATACCTGCAATCTGACGCTCTAGTGATTCAATTTGTGAATTTTGATCATCAACTAGACGCTGAACGTGGTCGTTATAGACCTTCATGATTTCAGTTTCATCAACAGTCGCGCGGTAATCAGCGATTAGCTCTTGCGTTTGACCATAGATGTTATCGATTTTAGTTTGAGACTTTTTAGCAGCCGTTTGGATAGTTGCACCCGCTTTGTGGATGTCATTCAACGGATCTGCCATCACATTGTTGCTTGCAAGTGCAGCTGCGCCAACCAACGCAGAAGCTACAAGACTCTTTCTGATTTTAACAGACATAGTTCCCAACCAATTAAGTAATGTTACTTTTTGAATTTTAATTAGCTTGCCTTGTGACAAACCAACCTAGGTATCTTTCTACTGATACCAACTTGCCAATAATGCTAAAAGGTTCCAGTGCTGTCAACTTGATGTTTATCGCAATTTTCCTTGATTTCGTCTTACTTTTTTGGTTTAAACATATTTTTAACAAATCAATTCTACTTATAAGCCGCTATACTGGGCATTGACATAATTTGGAAATGAAAAGTTAAATTTCTTTTTTTTTACAGTAAGTGAGGTATTAGCGGTAAGTTGCTTACTAAGTCAGTCTATATCGGCCATTTGTACCTTTTATAAGTAGTCTCACACCTACTCGGTAGGTAAAGGTTAGTTACTCTGTGTTGCTCGCAATCAACATAAGGCAACTATATAACAATAAACAACAAGGACCTTTTATGTTTAGATTCACCACTGTGCTCACCATCGTGCTTATATTTGTATGCAGTGGCCCAAGCTTGGCACAGCAAGATCAGGAGCAAACATTGGCGCAGGCCTTCGGTGGTTTCAAATGGAATTCCCAATTTGAAGTCGCATACGATGATATTGACCAACTGTTAGCGATGACCGTTGTAAACACGGGAATGTCGGATCGCTCGCGCTTGAAAAGCGAGCAAACTATCGGCACGCGTATGACATCGGGTCGTAATAAAGCAACAGCGCTTGAAGCTAATCGCTTTTATTTTGAAGGAGTCAAAAAGTCTGATCTCAAGCTCGCACTCACTAAAATAAGAGAAAGCCTGGAAAACTTGCCGCAAGAAATGCCCCTAAGTGAGCTTAACAAGAAAGAACAGCTCGCCTATTGGCTTAATCTTTATAACATGACTCTGTTAGAGCAGCTGGTTAAGCGTTATCCGCTGCACTCATTAGATGATGAAATTGAAGATGAAGGGCTCCTTGACGCTAAACTCATTACCGTTGCGGGCCACCCACTTTCACTCAATGACATCCAACAACGTATTGTGTACCCCAATTTTTCAGAAAAGCCGAATGTCATCTATGGCTTCTATCAAGGTTACATTGGCAGCCCCAGCCTTCACCCCGCAGCGTTTAAAGGGGCCACTGTATATAAGCAACTAGAAAAACGCGCAGAAGAGTTCATTAATTCAAATCGCGGCGCTCAAGTTGATGATGAAATACTTGAAGTGTCACAGTATTACCGACAAGCCACATTTTATTTCCCTCAGCTTCAAGATGACTTGAAACGCCATATTGCTATTTATGCTAAAGGCCAATTCGAATATGACCTACGTAACGTTGAAAAAGTTGAGATTGAAATTGAAGATTACACACTCGCCGACTTAACCGGTTCGGGCCGCCAAATTGGCGGCGGCGTCGCGAGCAATCAAGCTGGTATGCTCGATGCTGTTGTCAATGGTTCTGGTGGACAAGCTGCGGGGATGGCGGGCGCGGATGGTGGTTTAGGTGCGCAAAACGTAGGCGTGGTATCACAAACTATGCAAACGCGCACAGCAGACTTTGGTCGCTTTACTCCTGAGCAGGCAGAAATTCTGCGTAAGATAAGAGAAAAGCAGGAAATAGCAGCCGGCTCTGTGGAAATAAAAGACATTGATAAAGAGAAAAAGGAAAAGTCGGAAAACTAACATTCAAATGCAGCATTGAAATGTTACTATAAAGTAAATCTAACTTTTCAATGCTGTAATGAAACATTATCAAATCGCGTTCGCACTTTATCAAAAAGGTCAGTTTTCTCAATCACTCAATGCCTTAGAGAAGGCCGCTGAACTTAGCTCACAGGATTTATTGCTCAAAGCGGCTAATTTGATTTGCTTGAATCAAGGTGCTGATGCTGAACGCGTCTTCCAAGAACTTTTGCGTATTGAACCTGCAAATTTAGGGGCCCAATTTGAGCTCGCTAAGCTGCAATTTAAACGACAAAGCTTTTGTGAATGTATTGCCACATTGGCTAATTCAAAACGCAATGAAGCCGCGAACTTACTCTATATCGACGCGCTGATACGGACTTTACGGCTACGCGAAGCCAAAACCTTATTACTACAGAGTAAACGCTCTGCGGAGCAGGCGATACATTGGCACTTGCTGGATGTGGACTATGAGCTTGCCTCTGGGCATTACTTGGAAGCCAGTGAGTTGCTTCATCAGCTACGAAACCAACACCACAATAACTTTCATTTACAATATAAATTAGCTTGCCTATACCGTGATGTAGGTGAAACTGAAAAGGCCAAAGCGCTTTTTATCGACTTACAAAAACGGCAGCCAAAACTGCCCGAGTTGAGCTATGTGGTTGGATGTTGCGCTTACGAACTCGGTGATTATCGTAGCGCGCAGCAAGCATTACTTCACACCCTCAGCTTGGCTCCGAATTATATTCCCGCACACGAAAGTTTAAATAAGCTTTACTGGCACACTGAGCAAGAACAACACTATATGAGCAGTTATAAACAGACACTGCATCATTATGACTGGCACCCAGATTTAGTGTTGTCCGCCATCGAACAACTAATACGCATAGGCCATATAGATGAAGCTCAGCAGCTATGTGCCCAAGGCCTTGGAAAATTCAATGGCGACCCTCGGTTTGTGCATGCAAAAGCGCTGATTTTAGATAAACAAGGTAATGCTGAGCAGGCTTACTCCTTGTTCCGAGAAGCGGCCAATTTGTGCCCCAGTGTCACACGTTACCAAATTGATTTGGCGAACTGCGAACTTGAGCTGAGTCATTATCACGCTGCCGAAACACTCATAAAGCAAGCGCTAGATTACGCCCCAGACAATCAAGAGCTATGGGCTTATTTAAGCACAATATGGCGCTTGAAGGGCGATGAGCGATGGCAGTGGCTGTGCGACTACGAGCACACGGTTAAGGTTAAATCATTACCTACGCCTGCTCGCTTTTCTCAATTATCGGACTTCTTATCTGAACTCTCAGCACTTTTAACAGCCAAGCACCGTAAAGTGACCAAGCAACCATTAGATCAAAGCGTTGAATTAGGCACACAAACTTCAGGTAACTTGCTGTTTTCTAATCATGTGCTCATAAAAGAATACAAATGGGCATTGCACCTAGCCATTACCGAATATTTAGCATCTCTACCAACCGATCTTTCACACCCCCTTTATAGACGCAACTATGGCCAGTTTAAAGTCAATGGCAGTTGGTCGGTACAGCTTGGAAAAGGCGGTTATCATCGCAACCATATCCATCCCTCAGGGTGGATTTCAGCCCCGGCTTATATTCAAGTACCGCAGTCAATGCATAAGGATGATCCCACACGAAGTGGGTGGCTGCGCCTTGGAGAAACCTGTTTGAATTTAGGTGAGCGAGAGCAGATAGATAAACTCATTTGCCCTCAGCCGGGGCAAATTATTATTTTCCCAAGCTACCTGTGGCATGGCACCTACCCTATCACCAGTGAACAACCGCGTATCACCTTGCCCACAGACATTATGCCAACCGCTTGAACCGGCTCACAGCAGTTCACTGAAATAGGGGAATGCGCGCTGCGCTAAAATCGCCTCTTTATAATGCTCAAAACGGCCGACGGATGAGCTATACAAAGGCTTTCTAACTTGCCATACGCTTGCAGTTCTGACATGTGAGCGCTGATTATGAAAGCGCTCTGCCTCACCGTCATACTGGATACCCAGCTGAGAAAACAATGTCGTGAGCACTTGCTCCGGCTGCGCTACTAGTTGTTCATACTCGACAGTCATAATGTCATTGCCGTACTGATGATGCCAGTGCGCTTTGAGGCGCTGTTGATGTTCATACATATGGCGAATGTTATCAAGGTCAGTTGCATAGTTAAGGCTCGGCCCCAAGCGCTGAAAATAAGCCGAAAGCGCGTTATCTCTTATATCACGTTGCGTCCATATCACTTTTAAGCCGGGGTAGAGCTGCTTTAATATATCTATATAGAGGTAATTTTCAGGCCGCTTATCAGTAACCCAATCGTGCCCTTTCGCCACACTCACTAACAAGTCATCATACGCATGAGCGAAACCCGGTGTCCCTGCTTTATTTAGCAATTGAATTGGTTTGTTGGTGAGCTCAAAAAGCTGGCGATGTACAAACTCCAACTCACCACCAGCCTGAATATAGCTGCTAGCGCCTAATATTTGTTCTAATAAAGTCGAACCCGAGCGGAACATACCACAAATGATGATTGGCTGTACTGATGGCGAGTCTTGCGCGGCTAGCTGAGATATATGTTCGGCGCGGGCGAAAATATTTTGTTCAATGCGCTCAAGTGAAGCAACATTGAATGGTGCAAGAGATTGCTTATTGAGAGAGTTAGCGTGAGAGTAATGCCTCCACGCCTGTTTATATAGCTTCGCATCATCGAGCGCTTTGCCACAACTATAGTGTAAATCACACCTTAGTTGCGCGGGCATTTTAGTCATCACATCTTGGCATCGAGTCACATAATTGTGCGCCGACTCAGTATTGAACTGATCAAGGTCAGCAAGGCGCGACAGTGCCAATGGGTGCTGCGCGTCAATGGTCAGTACCTGCTCAAACAATTGCTTTGCAGCGCATTTGTCTCCGGCAAATTCTTTAATCGCAGCGAGGTTAAAGAGAGCATCAACATAATCTGGTTTTAGCTCCAGAGCTTTACCTAGCCACTGCTTCGCGGTCTCTGGATCAAGTAACAGCTCGGAGTACACCAATGCCAAATTGAGGTGCACCTCATGAGGGTCTTCAATGCCGAGCTCTAAGGCGCGCTCAAAGTGCGTTATCGCTATTTCTGGGCGTGTTGCTTTGCGGGCGTAATACCCACAATTGAAATGTGCTGTGTCGTCGGTGTCATGACACTGCAAATAACGCTCATATCCAGCGCAAATAAAAGTAAAGTCTTCTAAATGCTCACCGATATCAGTAATAACTTGACGATACTCGCGACTACTCGGGTTTAGTTGCTGTAAACACACAACATAGTTTTTGGCTTCCTCCCAGCGCTGCTCTGCTAAGGCTAAGCGCAGTAATTGGCGAAGCGCAGGCTCTTTAGTGTCGGTTTTTTTAGCTAACTCTTGAAGCAGAGTAATGGCTTGCTCTTTATTGTCTTCTTTTAATAGCGCTGCGGCATGTTGCAAGCTAGTCAAGCGACCTCCAAAAACCATAAGATAGGATTATTAATATTAAAATTTAGCAACAAAAAAAGCGAGCCGAGGCTCGCTTTTTCAGGGATTAAACAAGTTTAGAACTTGAATGTTACGTTTGCGTGGAAATAACGACCTAATGTGTCGTAGAAACCAGCAATCGCGTTACCGTTGGTAGAAAGCGAACCGCCTACCAATGGTGGCTCTTTATCCATGATGTTGTTAACACCCACTAATACGCTAGTGTAATCATTGATAGTGAAGCTACCTTTAAGGTCTAAGTAACTTTGTGAGCTGATGCCATCTTGAACAAGCGTATCATCACCACTGTAGTCACTAACTTCGCCGTAGTAACGCCATTTCAACGTAGCACGCCAGAAGCTGCCAGTGTCATAGTTCATAGTGAACACGTGACGCCACTCAGGCTGTGCAAAACACCCATTATCAAGTGTACCTACACAGTCATACGCCTCAGTAATACCTGGGAGGTTATCGTACTCTTTGGTGATGAAATATGAACCAATTAAGTTAGTTGAAAGCGTACCGCCTGCAACCTCAAAGTCATAGTTTGCAGAAAGGTCTATACCTTCCCAATGCAATTGACCCAAGTTGATATCTGTCGCTACCACTTGACCGCTACCTACCCATAGGCTGCCGCTTCCTGGTGTACGTTGAACGTTATCACATACTGCTGGGTCTCCAGTAATACCACACTGACGAACAATGACTTCAGGGTCGATATTGCCAATCGCGTCTTCAAGTTCAATATCCCAGTAATCGAGTGAGAAGTTAAGCCCTTCAATTGGCTCAGCCACTAGACCTAGGGTAATGGTATCCGCGATTTCAGGTGTCAAGTCAGGGTTACCACCGAAGAAACCATTATACTGATCCGCAGGGCTCTTACCTACGCTACCATATTGAGAAGCAGATACGCCTGTGTTCGCACACTGCGCTGCAGTAAGTTCAGGGTTTGCACCGGCACATGGATCTACACCTGGCCATAAACCAGAGCTTTGCTGTGCGAAGAGCTCACCGTTGTTTGCAGCACGTACTGCACGGTTATAGCTTGCACGGATTTTCCAATCAGACGTTACATCCCAGTTAATGGCTGCTTTATAAGTAGGCTCTGAACCTGAGGTGCTGTAATCTGACCAACGGTAGGCTAAATCAAGGGTGAAGTTTTCGAAGCCTGTTTTACCCTCTACAATCGGTAGGCTTACCTCTGTGTAGAATTCAGTTACATCGTAACTACCTTCCAAGCTCTTAGTTGTGCCACCTTGACCTAAAAGAAGGCCTTGCGCGTATACTTCATCGGCTGTACGTTCAAAGTTTTCTTCACGATACTCTGCACCAAATACCGCTGCAATTGGGTAATCTGAGCTCGGTAGCGTGTAATCGAATTCACCTGAGACGAAACCACCTAGGATGATTTGCTCTGTAACACCGTTCAAGATAGCCGTACCTGTAAGGGCTCCTGCCGCTTCTGAAGTTACACCCTCGTAGGTGAATACTTCGTATGGAATACAACCATCGCTGTCTGCACAGCTTTCACCATTCGCTGAAAGCGCTGTAGTGATACGTGGACCAAAGAAGTCGTTAATATATGCTGACGATGATGACGTTGAGCCGTATTGAGCAGTCACATCATACGTCCAAAGGTCGCTCAGCTCACCGCGCGTACCCAATACCATACGGAATGAGTTGTGCTCAAGCTTATCTGAACGAGGACCGCCTTCAACGTTACGCTTACCAATGTAGGTTGCGAACTGATCACCAGAGCCAATGCCGAAACGATCTGCTAGGGCTTCACGTTGAGCATCAGAGATAAGTGGGCTATCGAAATCCATTACATAACTGGTATCGAAGAAGGTGCCTGATTCTGCGATTTGCGCTGTAGTGCGGTCACGCATGAACATAGTTTCAACATAGGGGTTGAAGTGTTCATTAATTTCATAATTAGCAAATAAACCAAATGTATGGCGCTCATCTGGGCGCATAAAGTGGTTAATAGGTGCATAGTTATACACATTGCCTACTGAGTCGGTGAAGCCACTGTCTGGCGTCAGTGTCCAGTACTCGTACATATCTTCGCCGAAGTCTACACCACCGGTTTCGGTTGGAAGTGATACGTAGAAGTTAGGAATAACCGCGTTACCAGAACCACCACACGAAGTACCTGCAGCGTCTAATGCACATGAAGAGTAGTCACGCGCCCCTTGACGCAACTCATTTTGCTTAGTGTAGGTTACATAGCCAACTGCATGACCTTTACCACCATCAAAGGTGCCGCCAAGTGTTGCACTGAAATCAAACGCCGCGCCATCAAAACCGTCGCTACCGCTTGGGTATTCGAAGCCCTTCTCATCCATCAACCCTTGGATGTACTCATTGTCATTGTCATGTTGGTACGCAGAGCCACCAATATCAACTTGGAAGCCTTCGAAATCATCATTCATTACGAAGTTAACAACACCGGCTACCGCATCGGCACCATAAGTTGTTGAACCACCACCGGTCATTACTTCAACGCGTTTAATTAGCGCAGCTGGAATTTGGTTAATATCAGCCGATTGCGTGTAAATACCACCAGCCTGTGCTCGACGACCGTTGATAAGTACTAGCGTACGCTGAGCACCCATACCACGAAGGTCAAGTGTTGCTGTACCGGTTGCACCGTTTGATTGGAACGCAGTTTGTGATGCCTCGATTTGCGGTAGGTTGTTCATGATATCTTCGACGCGGGTGAAGCCCGACATAGCGATATCTTCCGCAGAGGTTACTTGTACTGGAGTAGCTGTTTCAAGATCAGTACGCTTGATACGCGAACCGGTTACTTCGATACGCTCAACATCATCAGCACCCTCTTCAGCAGCGATGGCATTTGCCGAAATGCCTGCTGTTGAAGCAGCACCAAAAGCAAGTGCTAAGCGCACTGATTTTGCGATTTTGCTATTTAACATTAGATTCTCCCTGGATCACTTGTAGACGTGATTGTTTTTATCGCGGCTGTTAACCGCTTGTAATTAAATGCACTAAGTAATGCACTTTGATTGTGATAATAAACAATTATGGAATTATCGGTCAACACCAAATTAACAAAACAACTATATCTATAACAAATTACACTTAATAAATATAAAACCCCAACACTTAGATCAAAAAACGGGACAGTGGGGACGCATTTGTAAACAAAGGGGTTTTTTGGATTAAATTAATGTAAACTGGCTATCTAGGGGGCAGTGAAGCGATGCGTCGCACACATCAGCAATATCATCGATGATGGGTTTTAGCTGTTTCTCAAGGTAATGTGCTAAGTCCAGTGGCCTACTGCTAGGGGTGCAGCGAGGACCATCAACTGTTATAACGTACTCAACCCAATCACCTTTAGCGTAACTTTGAGTACTGTTTCGTGCAGCTTTCACATGAGGGGGAGTTGCTTTGGTGTATTCATCAGGGTTTTTGCCTAAGCGTTTGGCATAAGTTAAGAGCTGAGCGTTATCCTCTTTCTGTAAAGTGTTAACATAACTATCAATGATATGTTGCAGATTTGCACCAGTGAATAACCCTTGAAACAGTTCACCTTGAAACTTTCTCGCCAGTGGCGTCCAATCGCTACGCACCGACTCCATACCTTTAAAAACGAGCTCGCGGTGCTTCTGGACCAATAAACCGGTGTAACGTTTCTTCGTTCCCACGTCTTTATGCCTTGCCTTGGGCATAAAAAAAGGTCGATATAGGCTTTCGTATTCAAGCTCCAAATAACTAGGTATTCCATAGCTTTGTTCAAGTGTTTGTCGCCAACGGTCGTTAATTTTTGTCACTAACTCTTTAGCTAACGCATGACTTTGTTCGTCACTAAGCTCTTCGGGTAGTGCGATAAAGGTAGAGTCGGTATCGCCGTAGATCACATCAACGCCATATTCAATCAGCCACTGTCGCGTTGTTTGCATAATATCGTGCCCGCGCAGGGTAATCGAACTGGCTAGTCTAGGGTCGTAAAAGCGACAACCTTTTGAGCCAAGCACACCGTATAGGCTGTTCATGATAATCTTGATGGCCTGCTGAAGATGAGGGTCACGGTGCTTTTTGGCCTCTTGACGGGCCTGTGCGAGGCTGGCAACCAAATCAGGAAGATGATGCTTGCTGCGAGAAAAAAATGCCTCATGATACCCAGCAATTGCGTCTTCAGGAGCATTGAGCCCTTCTATTAAGCCCATGGGATCGATACAAAAGGTACGAATAATACTCGGATAAAGGCTTTTAAAGTCAAGAACTGCAACATTTTGATAAAGACCGGGCACCGAGTCCATCACATAACCGCCTGGACTGTCGAAGGTCAATCCATGATCGCCTAAATTAGGAGCCACATAACCACTGCGATGTAACAATGGCAAATAAAGGTTGGTGAACGCCGCCACCGACCCTCCTAGCCGTTCTAATGGCAACCCTGTAAGCTGGGTCCGCACAATAGCAAAGTCGATCAATTCAAGACGAGCAAAGATGGCTAATACAAGCTCACAGTCTTTCAAGTTATATTCAGCAAGTTGCAGTTTATCTTCGTTGAAAAGCCGGGAAATCTCGGAAAGTTTATCTTTATTGTCGATAAGCTTTCGCTCGCCAAGGATTTCCTGGGCAACATTATCAAGGGCAAAGCTGGGGTAGTAATATGTGGCGTTTTTAAGCATATCAATGCCATCAAGTACAGCGCGCCCGGGAACTATAAGCTTAGCGACTTTTCCTCCGCGCCACACAACCGCCTCGTTATTGCGTCCTAAATTAAGACGAATACCCAATTGTTGAGCGCGATAGCACAGCAGCTGAAAGTCGAAGTCGACTACATTCCAACCAACGATCACATCAGGGTCAATATAGTGTATGAGCTCCTGTAACCGCACAAGCAAAGTGGCCTCGTCCTCGACATACTCAAGCCACGAGCGCTCTTCCGTGCCACGCCCGACCATCAGCACCTTTTGAAATCGTTCACTTACCAAGCCAACACTGTAAAGCACCCCATCGCCACTGCATTCAATATCCAGCGATAAAACCCGTAAAGTAGGCCGGTAGTGAGGGTGGCTTTTAAACCGCGCTTTGGCTAAGGTGCCATTACTGTTGGAGATACCTTCTACCCAAACGCCGCCGCGAATAAATCGCTCCATTAAGAAGCGCTCGTGGGCGCGGATATCATCTTCGTATAACGTAATTCCCTGCTCTTTAAGCTGTTCTCGCGCCGCATAAAACTGATTCAAGTGCGTGAAATAACACCCTGCCATGGGTTTACCGGCAAAAGAGTGCAGCGTTACTGCGCGGATATCACAAGGCAAGTTGGCGGCTTGGAGTAATTTTATCACTCGCTGCTGCTGCGATTGAGCAACGAAAAATACCGCAGACTCAGCGACAGATTGTGCTTTAACTGGGCCGTTGTCTGTGGCCAGCCAAAAGACATGACTGATACCATCGCTCAGTTGCCGTGTTTGCGCGGAAAGGATAAACCCTGCTATTGGAGCCAACCGAATACCTATAGAAGTGAGTAAATACAGCGCGTTGTTTTCTATGTCTTGCCCCAGCATCGCGACATAAGTGAATTGTCACTTGAGTCATATGCAGCCACACTCTAAAATGGTCGCACTGTAAATATATACATAAGTTGATACACCATGCTATCCGATCCGCTGAAAAAAACAATCCGAAACGCTCATCAGCGGATAGCTTCAAGCATGGATGATTATCGCCCTCGTGCCAGCCAAAACTACTTGGTCGCAGAGATAGCAAAAACACTCGCTGGTGAATATGACAAAAAGCAACGCATTTGCGTGGTCGAAGCCGGTACCGGAACCGGCAAATCTTTGGCATATTGCTTAGGTGCCTTACCACTGGCACTCAAACGTAATAAAAAGCTGGTAATTGCAACCGCTACAGTGGCCTTGCAAGAGCAGCTGCTCTATAAAGAGTTACCCTTTTTTGCCCAGCACAGCGGTCTTACTTTTAGTTATGATTTGGTCAAAGGCCGGGGACGCTATATCTGCGCCCATAAGCTCCATAACGCCGTCAATGGCGAGCAAGAGCAACTGGCGTTGATGCCCACCTTAAGCTCTCCTTTGAGTGACATGGAGCAAAAATGCCTGCATCAACTGCATGATGCTTACCAAAACAAACAGTGGCAAGGTGACCGAGACTCATGGGCCGACGTGATCCCAGATCGCGTATGGCACCTTATTGCCTGTGATAAGCATGCCTGCCAACGGCAGATGAAAGCACACCAAACCTGCCCTTTCCATCTTGCGCGACAAAAAATAGCGCAAATGGATGTGTTAGTGGCCAACCACAGTCTATTGTTAGCCGATTTGGAGCTCGGCGGTGGCGTGATTTTGCCGGAGCCAGAAAACTGTATTTATGTGATTGATGAAGCGCACCACTTACCGCATATCACTCGCGACTTTTCATCTGCAGCAGCCACCTTAAAAGGGACTCAGGATTGGCTCGAGAAACTACTCAAATTCAGCGGCAAAATGGCGCAAACCATTTTTAGCGCCAGCGCATCAGGCAGCCAGTTTAAACTCAATGATGCCCTTGATGATGTGGCCAGAGGCATGAAAGCCGTGCTGAGTATGCTTGATAGTGCAGACTTTCAATACACCGAAGACGACACCTATCGTTTCTCACACGGAGTGCTGCCGCAACAGCTCACAATGCAAGCCAAAGATATCAGTGAAGCCAGTAAAACGGCGCTACGCACCCTCAACAAGATGCACGAAGCGCTCAGTAGCGACGTAAATGATGGCGATGTGAAGCCGTTTATTGCTGACCCTATTTTAGCTGAAAGTGGGCAATATATAGCCCGCTTAGAAACGCTACAAAAGCTGTGGCAAAGTTATGCTAAAGAAAGCGAAAGCGTTCCTCATGCCAGGTGGATAAAGCGCATGGAGTATAAAAACCACCATGACTACCTCCTGAGTGACTGCCCTATTGAAGTGGGGTTTTACCTCAAAGATAAATTATGGCGCGAGTGTGCAGGAGCAGTATTGTGCTCGGCCACGCTCAGCGCCTTGGGCTCCTTTGAACATTTTGCCCATGAAAGCGGGCTACGCTCAGAGCAAGGAGTTAAGTTTATCAAGGTGCCCTCACCGTTTGATTACCCCAATCAAGCACAGCTGCATATTCCCAAAACCGAGTGTGAACCAACCGACAAAGCGTTTAGCGATTACCTTGCCAAAGCACTGCCCAATACCCTAGATAAATCCAAAGCCAATCTGGTGTTGTTTGCTTCCTATTGGCAAATGCACCATGTCGCCGAGCGTTTGCGTAAACAGGGGTGGGACATTTTAATGCAAGGCGAGCTCTCTCGGGATACACTGATCCGACGCCATAAGCGCCGTATTGATGATGCCCAAGGCAGTGTGCTGTTTGGCACCCAAAGTTTGTCTGAAGGGCTGGATTTGCCAGGCGATTACCTTACTAATCTAGTGATCACAAAAATCCCGTTTGCGGTGCCTACCTCACCGATTGAAGAAGCGCAAGCAGAGTTTGTGGAGCAAAAAGGAGGCAACCCGTTTTTATCCATTACCGTACCGGACGCCGCCAAGAAATTAGTACAAAGCTGTGGTAGACTGCTGCGCAAAGAAAGAGACAGTGGTGTGATTACCATTTTCGACCGTCGCTTAATCACCAAGCGTTATGGTAAAGCCATGCTCGATACCTTGCCGCCCTTTAAACGAAAAATAGATTATTAGATGTTTGAACTAGCTCTCGACCCATCGACTTGGGCCATTTTATGCGCCGTAGCCCTTGCTGCAGGCTTTATAGATGCTATCGCCGGCGGCGGCGGCATGTTAACCGTACCTGCCCTACTTACGGCCGGATTACCCCCGCATTTAACGCTGGGGACTAACAAGTTAGCGGCCAGTTTTGGCTCACTGACAGCCAGTGTCACCTATTACCGTAAACGTTTGTTCGACCCTAAGTTCTGGGCTGCGTCGATTCTAGCCACCGCTATCGGCGCTACCCTTGGCACTCTATTGGTCGATAGTATGAGCACCGAGTTTCTCAACAAACTCATTCCTGTGGTGATCATCGCCGTCGCTATCTACTCGTTATTTGGCAAGCTCAGTCCACAGCAAAGTAACGATTTACCGCTGCTCTCTGGCGCTATGCGTATAAAACAGTGGCTACAAGGCTTGGCCTTAGGCTTTTTCGATGGCATGGCTGGCCCAGGCACGGGCACATTCTGGACCGCGTCAAATAGCCTCCTTTATAAAATGAGCCTGTTGATCAATTGCGGTTTAGCCCGCTCGATGAATTTTGTCAGTAACTTTATTTCGCTGATCACCTTTGTAGCCCTCGGTCATGTTAACTTCTTACTCGGCGTCACCATGGGGTTATTCTTGATGTTAGGGGCCTGGCTGGGGGCTCATTCAGCTATTCGCTTCGGTTCAAAAATGATCCGCCCGGTATTTAACACCGTTGTTATTGTGTTAGCACTGAAACTCGTCTACGAGGCTTATCTGTAATGAGCTCTGGCCATGCATTAGCGCGATTACAGCAACAACTGAAGCGTCTGCGCAGCGATGCTGAACAGTTTGATAAAGCCAATTGGTTTGCTAAAAATCGTTTTATGCAATCCAAACATGCATTGTTCGATCGCAGTGTGTTTAATAGCAAAAGTATGCTGCTCGTTGATTACGTTGATGAAGTGCAAACGCAACTTGAAAGACTAACGAGAAGCCTTGAGCATCAAGGTCGTCATCAATATGGTTTCGCTCTCACGCACATTACCGAGCAAATAGAAGCCATCGTCAAAGTGCTTAAGGCAACGTCTGTATGGGCGAAAGAAAATACACCTACGGCGAGAGCAAAAAAGTACCAAAAAGCGGTGAAAAAAATTATTCAGCCAACCAATGAGCTTTATCAAGAGCTGGCTAAAAATCACGAATTTGAACGTCGCTTGGGGCAAATGATTGACGACCGCAAACAACAGATGCAAGGCGCTGATGCCGCCACCGTTGCTAAGTTAAATCAGGAAATCTTAGCGCTGCATGCACGCTTAGGACGCTGTCGTAAGGCCATTAGCGCCTGTGAAGAAAAAATACAATTAGCAGAGAAACAAGCGATACGATGAAATTATTTTATCACCCTATCTACTCTCAGCTCGACCTACCTGCTCACCATCGTTTTCCAATCAGTAAATATCAACAACTCTTCGACATGCTGTGCGCACACCCAGAACTCAAATCAGGTTTTACTATTAGTTGCGCCGAACCTATCTCGGTGAGCACGTTAGAGCTTGCTCATGATGCTGACTATGTTCATCAGTTCATAACGGGCACATTGGCGGATAAAGCGCAAAAACGCATCGGCTTTTGCCATAGCGACGCATTGGTAGAGCGCACCCTACAATCAGTTGGCAACACTTTGGGCGCAGCCCAAGCGGCGCTTAAAGACGGGGCCGCGATGAATTTAGCTGGCGGTTACCACCATGCCTTTAGCAACTATGGCAGTGGCTTTTGTATTTTTAATGATGCTATCACCGCAGCCCGATATTTGTATCAAGCGGGGCTCATTGATAACGCCCTTATTATTGATTTAGATGTTCACCAAGGTGATGGCAGCGCCGCTATCGCTGAGAGGGACGACGCCATTACAACCTTGTCATTGCATGGTGAGCGTAACTTTCCACGCATCAAGCAAAGCTCAGACTACGACTTTGCTCTGCCTTTGCATTGCGACGACCGTGTTTTCTTGGAGACACTCACACAAGCGCTAAAGTTAACGCAGCGTCTGCATCGCCCGGATATTATTTTCTATAATGCTGGGGCCGATGTACACAACGATGACGAGTTAGGAACCCTGAGCCTAAGCTTAGCCGGTGTCGGCGCTCGTGATGCTCAAGTGCTTACTCATGCTAAACACCATCAAATCCCAATTTGCACTATGCTTGGCGGCGGATATCAACGCAATGTAGAGCAGCTTGTCAAAGTGCATTGGCAACTTGTAGAGCAATTTCATCAGTGCTTTATATTGGACAGTTAGGTAACCTGAGCTATGCTAATTAAGATGGTATAGTTACGGGAAAACAGTGAGTTATGAAACTACATGACGACGTCCACAATTATTACGAAAAGTTGGTATTAGAGGAAATCGATCACCAACAATTGCAGCATATGTATGACAGCGATACACTAGCAGACTTATGTTGTACGGTGCTCAATCAACTTCCACCCCGCTATATTCGCTTTGATGTTGACATGGCATTTTACCTATCCACAGCTGAGGCTGAGCAAATGCAGGAGAAGGTTGAGGCCGCCGTAAAAGTAGCCTTAAGCCTAATCGCAAAGCGAGGAAGTCATGCCCAAACCCGAGAACAATCTCGATAACGCACCAGAAGAAGTAAAATTAGCCGTAGACCTAATCATGCTGTTGGAACAAAACGACATTGAACCAAGTACCGCGCTCGCGGCACTGGATATTGTGCGCCAAGATATGCAAAGGCGATTACAATCAGACTGAGTCGTCTAATCTAAACCGCGTCACCTGTCCTCGCTTGCTTTACCTTGAAAAAGCGACCCATTAACATAAGTTCGGGTCGCGCTTAAGCGCATCGTGCTCAAGCTTAGCCAGCTCTGCGATGAGGCCATCAATTAACCCCATAGCCTGTTCCGGGTGTTCACCTTTTAATATCTTATCCGCTTGCTCCGCTAACGCTTGAAGCTGCTCGAAACCAAACATTGCAGCGCTTCCTTTGAGGGCATGAACAGACTTACCAAGCCCGATCAAGTCCCCATATCTGGATTGGTTTTCTAGCTGCACCCGCTGCTCAGCCAACCCTGATACATAGTCATCGCGAAGAGCCTGCATATCCGATTCAGGCAAATCAATATCAACAAATTGCTCCGGCAGTGCGAGATAGTGGGCAATCTTTTTAGCAAACTGCACTCTGTCGATGGGTTTACCAAGGTGATCCGCAAATCCAAGCTTTAAATATCGCTCAATTTCATGGCTCATGGTATTCGCCGTGAGTGCAATCACCGGCGTAGTACATCCCGTCGCTTGCAAAAACGACAGTGCTTGCTCGCCATCCATAATGGGCATTTGGATATCCATCAACACTAGGTCGAAGTCTCTTTCCAACGCCTGAGTGACAGCTAACTGCCCGTTTTCGACCCAAGTCACCTGCAATCCCATGCGCTCCAATATACGCTGCAGCAATTTGGCATTATCACGGTTATCCTCTGCCAACAGTACATGGCCATGCAGCTCACTTTGAGCGATACAGTCCTCACTATGCTCATCCGCATTGAGCGCTTTGCTGTAGCTCTCTAACCATTGCGTTTGCTCGGTTGTTTTAAGCGCCAAATCGACAGTAAAAGCGGTGCCCTGCCCCTGAATACTCTGCACGTCAATGTCGCCACCGAGTTTGCGCGCCAAGCTCTTTGATATATTTAGGCCCAACCCAGTGCCACCGTATTTACGTGAAGTGGAAGAGTCCGCCTGATAGAAGGCTTCAAATAGCTGAAACTGTTCTTGCTCGCTCATGCCAATACCGGTGTCTTTTACGGTGATAATAAGGCGCTCATCCTTTGCTGCAACATCAATATTAATGCTGCCAACACTGGTAAATTTTAAGGCGTTGGCGGTTAAATTTAACAATATTTGTCGCAACCGAGTGGCGTCAGTGTAGATATAGTCCGGCAATGGAAAGTGGTAATGCAACGAAAATCCCAAACCTTTATCGCGAATTTGCTTACCAAGAATAGACTCCACTTGGCCTATGGCGCTAAATAAGTGCGTTTTCGCGCTTTCGACCTCAAGACGGTTTGCTTCTATTTTCGACATGTCGAGAATATCATTGAGTAAACCAAGCACATGGCGGGCGTTTTGTGCGATCACATGAGTCGCTTGGCTTTGCTCATTCGCTTTTACATCCCCTAATAACAGCCCTTCAGCGTAACCAATGATAGATGTCATAGGAGTACGGATCTCATGGCTCATGTTCGCCAAAAAGCGAGTTTTTGCTTCGCTGGCATCCCGTAGCTCAACCGTTAACGCCTGCAACTCACCCGTACGCTCTTGCACTTTTGCTTCAAGGTTTTTCGTTAATTCAACATTGGCATCATTAATCAGTCTAAACTTGTCGGCCACGGCAAAAGCGAGTAACAACGCATCCAACGCGGTACCGATTAAACCAAGGTGATACAAATTAATATTGACCGAAGGCAATAGCCCAAGGTTAGTTAAGTTGCCCACCATATTTGGTAGCGCCATACACATGTAAGCCAAGACAAAATAACGGGCTGGTTTGTAGCCTTGCATTATTCGTCTAATACCAATGTAAAGCCCTAAACACAGCGCTATCGCGGTCGCAAATGTGGCCCAAATAAACCCAGCTCCAGGGGAGAGCACACTTATTGGCAAACCAATTAACGAAACCCATGAGAAGATTAACGCACCTCGGGCAAACCGTGGATGGGTCTCATTAAGCTTGAGCAGGTGGATGTAAAATAGGGTATTAGCCAAAGGTGTTAGAATAAAGCCAAACCAGTGCAGAGCGGTCAAGTCGATGGTAAAAAGCTGGCTCGGAATATGAAAGAAGTGACTCCATGCAAACACCCAGGCGGCAGTAAAAAATGCATAGTAAAGATGGGTTTTGTCTTTCGAACCTAGATAAATCAATAAGTTATAGAGCCCCAGCACAATACCCACACTGAAACACAGCATCATGATGAGGTTTTCCCAAATCGCTTGCTGCTGATAGTCACCCGGCGTAGATAGCTTTATCTTGGGTGGGGTATAAAATGCAGCGCTATGAAACTCGGTCACGATAATTACCGACTCATCTACCGGCAGGGTGAGTGTTTTCCCATAGTGAAAAGCAAACTCATACTGACCGCGCTCACCGCTTTGATAAAGCGTGCTTCCTGATTGCGTAAATACCTGCGTATTAATGACAGATACCACGCTATTATAGGGGGCATACACCCACTGCTGCTGCGAAGACTGATTGGTAACCTTGTAGACGCTAACGTAACGCCCACCAAATAACTGCGGACGCTCTACTTTAGGCTGCTGTTCGAGCCAGCTAAGTAACTGTTTTTTTGATGTCGGTAATTGAGCTGTTTCGCTGATGCGATAATAATGGGGTGGCGCGTCAAAATCCACGGAACTCTGTGTTACCACCACGTGCTGCAAACTCGCCGAATGTGTCTGGGCACTTATCAGCAACAGTAACCCCATCAATACCTGTATTAAGTGCCTCGTCACAACAACCTCAAGGATCTATCTTAAAAATGGAAGGTTACATCCAAACCTACACGCCGGCCCTCGCCCTTGAAGTCTTCATACATTCCTAGAAACTCGCTGAGATCGAACTTTAAATGGCTGTAGTGTGTATCAAACAGATTTTTTGCCCATAACCTTGCTTGCCATTGCTGGTAATCGGCCACAATATGCGCATCCCAGAGCGTATAATCGCCTTGAGACGCAATAGGGTTTTCGTTTTGATCAAAATAATAATCGGATTGGTAATCAAATGACACCCCCGCCCTCATATCGACGTTGGTCCATGCCCACGAGTAAGCGAGTGCACCATTGATATTCCACTTAGAGGTAAATGGCAACCTATGGTCCGTCAAGGTGTTGCCTAGGGGATCTGTATATTGCTCAAACTCTGCATTAGGAATATAACCAAGTGCCAAGTGTGCACGCCAGGGCCCTTTAGGGCGATAGTACATTGCCAGCTCTGCTCCGCTAATACGCGAACTAGCGACATTTTCTAACAGTTGCAAAGGCGGCTGCTGTGGGTTAGCTGAAGCTTGATTCATGAAGACTTGTTGGTCGTCGTACTGATAGTAAAAAATAGCCACATCAAAACCAAATCCTGAGCGCATTACTGGCGTTTTAAACCCTACCTCATGGGCACTAAGTTGCTCTGGTCCATAGTTAGCCTGTTGCGCCTGCTCTGGCGTAGATAAGAAACCGCCATTGTAGCCCCCGCTCTTGTGGCCGTCTGAATAACGATAATAATAAAGGTTATCACGGCTATCATTATAGTGTAGCGCCAGCTCCGTAGAAACGCCGTCATCATCTTGCTGTCCACTGACTTGGTAATAATCAATGGTGATACCGCCTTGAGGGTCTGCGGCAATCGGCACATTGAGTGTGGAAACTGAATCATACTCGACAGTTTCATCGCTGTAGCGTATCCCAGTAATCAATGCCCAACGCGGCGATAACTGCCATTGGGCATGAGCAAACAGTGCCCAAGAGCGAGTGTCTATCTCGTTATCGTATAAAAAATTAGCCGTCAGGCTCGGGTCTAAGATGCCGCGAAGATCACGCAGCAAATCATTGTTATTTAACTGCTCTATTTGCTCGGATAACTGATATGCACCCAAGGTGATATGATGCTGCTGATATTGCCCTTGCAGTCTTAATTCGTTGCTCAAGCTGCGTGTCTGCAACCCGAGGTTTCCTTCGCATAACCGCGCGAGCGAGCCATCGCAATTAAAACCATGGTCGCGCTCAAGGTCGCTCACTCCCAATAACCAGAGCGCTTGCCAGTGAGTGTTCACTTGCCAACCTAACTCATTAGTCAGTCCCCAACGGGTGGTTTCATGAGCATTGTTGTTGTTTACCTTCACCGCCCAAAAGTCATCGCTGCCATCATTAAAACCAAATGCGTCGACACACCCACCTTGGTTAATTTGGGCCAATGTACAAGGTGAGCCATCGCTGGGAGATAAAATTCCAATGTTTCCGACAGGCTGTGTTAGCCCCTGCCAGCGACTGTACTCAACTTTAGTAAACCAATTGAGCTGTTGCCACTGCCCTAAATAACTAACCCGGGCGTCATTTTGCTCAAGGCCGGCTTCGGGGTAAGCTTGGGCAAGGTTGTAACTGGTGTAATCATATTTCTGATGATTTAACGCAACTCGCAAAGCTTGCTGTTCGGACACCTGCATATTCCCCACCAGCTGCGCTTGACGCCAATCATCACTGCCGATAGCGCCTTTGACGTAGCCGTAGTTATCGAACTCCGGGCGTGCAGTGCGCACTAAAATAGCCCCCCCGGTGGTGTTACGGCCGAAAAGCGTACCTTGTGGCCCTTTCAGAACCTCCACTTGCTGTATATCGTATAGGTTAGCAATTTGATGGCTGGCAGAGCCGCTGTTTACCCCATCAACATACAAACCGACCGGAGAAGTATTAGCAGTATTGTAATCAATCAGCCCGACACCACGAATATTAATGGCCGGCGGTGTGCCTTCAGCGGCATTTTGCGATATTTTCACATTTGCCGAGAACCGTCCTAACTCGGTGGTATCTTTGATAGCCGCATCCGTGAGCTGTTGCTCGCCGATATAGGTAATCGATACACCGACTTCACTGGCTTGCTGAGCCCGTTTTTGCGCGTACACTTCGATCACTTCCATCTGCTCATCAGCTGAAGTTTGTTGAGCCTGTGCGACCGTCGTACAAGCAAAAGGTATACACAGCAGAGTCCGCTTAAGTTGCCAAGTCATTTTTTTATAACGCATTAATTTAATTATTGATCTTAGTATAGAAGAAACCTCGTCATAACAGTAGCGTGTTACCAAGGTAAAAAGCCGCGCTCACCACTAATATGGGTTGGCACACCGGATAGCGCCCGTGCTGTTTGCATGCCAGCCATCACCGCCGCCTCCACACAACCGGCATTAACGCCGGTGCTAATCCAATCCCCGGTAATGTAGAGGTTGCTAAAGTCGGTTTCTTGCGTATGCAAACGGTACTGACTCGTGCCTGTTAACGACAACACATAGCGCTCGCTGGGGTCGAGGTTTACACGCCAATATTGATAATCAAAACGTTGCTCACCCTGTGCGCTCGCAGGAGCATACAAAGTATGCCATTGGAAGCTTTCACTATCGCCAGCTTCTGGCCACAACCAATGCATGCTGTGCTTGAGTTTGTCGAGGCAATTGTTTTTCACGTTTTGCAATTGCTGCTGCACAAAGCCCGTGTCGCTCGCGGGGGGGAAATCAGCGCACGTATACGCGCTGCAAAAGTACGCGACATTAGCTGGTTGATTATCCTCTGGCCACTGTTCCCAAGGTAATAGGTGTGCCATCGCGGCCCAGGTGTCGAAGGGCTTGGAAAATGCGCTGAGGATAGGCGGTTTTGTCGATGCTTGCCAACCTAGCTGCCGGTCGTCTTTATTTAGCCACAGCTGCATTGCTTGGGTAGCCACGGTGCCAAGCTCCTTAACACTCGTCGCTAACCGAGTGTCTGTTGCTAAAAGCGCTGGCGCTATATGCTCCATGCTTGCCACTGATACACCACATATCACCTGATCAAAATCCACTGCGCGCTCAAGGGTAATACGCTCAAGCGGTACAGAAAAATGACGCTCATACACCGCCTCCCAGTCACTCCAATGTGACTCAAGGTTTATGTTGTGGGTCTTTAATAGTTGCGCTTGTTCTGCGTTGATTTGGGTATATAACGGCTCGCTTGGCCAGCAAGGTAAGCCGTGGATATCCACCAAGGGATGATAATCTGGGTGCTTAAGATCAACTTGCTTGCACAACTCAATTTTTTGCACAAAGCGCCCGCTACTGTCGGGATACAATTGTTGCACCTGATGAAAAAAGGCAAATTTCACACCGCGCTGCTTTAATAGCTCGTAGATGGGCGCAAAAATAACATCGCCCATTCCCGCTTGCATCTTCCACATTACGCCGCCACGGTAACACAATAGAATTCTTAGGATAGCCAAGGCTGCGACCCCCGCCTCCACATTCGGTTTGCTAAAATCGCCACCTTGGTAACCAAACACTAAGTCGTAAAACCCTCTTACTGGAGCACTATCAACGCTAAAGTGTGGGTCTGCACCATTATCGCTAAGCCACTGGCGTAAATCACGGTCATTAATGCTGGCAAAGCCACGTTCATGAATTTTGTCGCGAATTAAACCAACTAGCATGGCAATCGCTAAATCGGCACAAATATAAGCTTGACGCAGCTTCGCATTGTCATCGAGTAACTCACGAACTTCCTCACGCAGCCAGCGCTTAAGCTTACGAACAATATACCAAGTTCCCAAACGGTCCGACTTGTGGCTAAAACTTTCGTCGTTAACACGCAAATTGAGTAATGCACTAAGCTGCTCTAATAATAACCTAGGGTTAGAAACAACCTGCTGCGCATCTTGGCGTAGCTCGGTGTAAAACTGACTTACCTCCAAAGTGATACTGCTGAAGGTACTTTGTACTTGCTCCATAATGCTGGCTAAAAGGTGCTGATCACGCTGCTTCCGAGTGGTGAGTACAGGTTTATGTGCCAGCTCATGCTCTATATCGTCGACAAACTTCTCCAGCCAGGCGACCAAAAGCCGAGCAATTTGCCAAAAGTGTAAATCTAAAGTGCCTGTACTAGGGTTCCCCTCGATTCGTGGAAATTCAATGGCCCAAGGCTGCCATTGGCCGTTAATATACTCTTGTAAGGCGATAACGTCGTGGGGTTTAAATGCCTGTTGCCACGTTGCCATAGGGTGAGTCGCAGGTCTATCCAGTGCTTGATAAACTCGCTCTATAGTGCGGAACGAATTTACATAGGCGCCAAACCAAACATGCAAGCCATGCTCTTCAATACGTTGGCCCATACGCGCGTTGCGACCACTGGCACCTTTGCCACCCAAACGCCAGCCTTGTTGGTACACCGTTATATCAAACTGTTGTTGCCAATTGGCTTTCTCCGTTAAATACACAGCGGCGGTCATAGCACTGACTCCACCACCAAGAATCGCGATTTTTTGCTGCTCAGACATAGCCTTGCTCCACAATTACCCTTGCCCCAGCCTGCTCAAAGTCCATACTGACGTAATAAGGCAGCCGCGCCCATTGTTTACCTGTAGCGATACCAAAGAGTTGCTGCATTGGAAACGCATCAAGATGGCGAATATCAACCTCATACTCCCCTTCTAATAACCCCACCTCATGAATCGCATTGATGGTTGAGGGCGAGTGCAGCACGGCGCTGTAAAGACTGTTTTGGGCCATTCCATCCGGGCATTGTTTAAACAAAATTTGGTCTAAATAAGGGTGTGTAACCCCGCCTAACAACTGTTTGATGAGCTCTTTGCTCAGGTGCGCCCCTTGCGCTCCTTGCGACAATAACTCGGCTATTTCTTTAGTCGTCTCATACGCTTCGCTTAGCCAATTGTCATTATCATCCACTCTACGAACCCGTAATAGCTCATGCCAGGCCATTTGCGTGTTTGGGTGGTAAGGTTGAAAGGTTTCTAGTTGCAGCGAAAAGTCACTGTTTGCCTGCTTATTCTCGGGCATGCTGTAGCGACATAAATATTTGTTATAACCCCAAATCTCGCGGCCATTAATCAAAGCATTAATGTTATTTACACAAATAAAGGCAGGAAACCAATATAGATGCAAAGCGCGGTCATCACCCTTTGCTTGTTTGACGACAGGCAACCAGATGATGATATCAGTCTCTTGCATCCAGCCATATTCACTAAAGGGCGCCTGCAACGAAGCAATGCGGGTGATATCAGTAAAGCTTAGTAACGGCGATGAGCCCAGTACTTTAAAAAAGTAAGGTGAGGAGTCGATTGAATTCAACGTGGTATCAACAAAGTGCTGCATTTTTTGCTCACAGCCTGCTAAGAAAAAGCCGAACATGCGCGCATCTTTCATGCCACACGGCGGTTTGGCGATGGGGTTTGAAGGGTAATGAATATAAGGTAAAGCCATCCTACTCTACTCGCTGGTTTTGTTCTTTTAGGCCCAAAAGTTAGGGCAACGCGTGCACCGAGTATAGATGGCTTTTTATTTGTTCACATTATTTAAACAAGTACGTTGTTAAATTTTCTCGCCCAACTTAAACAAGACGAACTCACCAGGTTGCATTTTTTGCCAACGCTCATCATTGGTTAATGGCCGCGTTGCGATGACCGTCACTATGTCATCAGGTGTGGTTTCCTGTTGAAAGTTAACCACCATATCAGCATCAATTAGCGTGGCTTTACCAAAAGGTGCGCGGCGAGTGATCCAGTGCAAATTGTTAGTACAATACGCCAGTACAAACACACCATCGGTTAGCAGCATATTAAATACGCCTTTTTCTCTTAGTTGGTGCGCCAGTTTGGCTGCGTAACGAAAAACACTCGCCATATTGCTGGGTTTTGTGGGGTACTTTTCACGAATTTTGTCGAGCAACCAGCAAAACGCCAGCTCACTGTCGGTATTACCAACAGGACGATAGTAAGAGGGCTTTAAATCACTGTAGTCTGAGAGCTGACCATTGTGCGCGTAGGTTATCTCCTTACCCCACAACTCGCGAGTAAACGGATGGGTGTTTTCCAAGCAAGTTCGTCCACGATTCGCTTGACGAATATGACTGATCACCGACTTACTTTTTATGGGATACGCACGCACCAGTTTGGCTATTTCTGACTCGCTACTCGGCAATGGGTCTTTAAATGAGCGACACCCTTTACCCTCATAAAACGTGATCCCCCAACCATCTTTGTGCGGGCCCGTATTTCCACCACGCTCTAACAAGCCGGTAAAACTAAAACAAATATCTGTTGGTACGTTGGCAGACATGCCAAGCAACTCACACATTTAACACTTCCCAATAAAATCAAAGATAAACTAGCTTAAGAACAAGCATGTTTTGGTATTCAAGCTGCGCAACTAGTAGTAAGGGGTTATTCGCCAGCTTTCTATACTGCTATTATTTCACAAAAACGCCAAGGGGTTAAAAGCCAGAGCCAAATTCAAATTTTCCCCTGCTTATCTGGCTGCACTCTTACCACTTGATTATTGAATAAATAACGAGAAGGCAAGGTGCACAGCCCATTTTAAAATGATCAGACTTACGCCATTATTACCGTTTGTACGTACTAGATTGAGCATAAAACGAGTAGAGCCTATCACCTTTGTTATCATCGACTAAAATTTGTCAGTGATAAAAGGTGCAAGCACCCTATAATTAGTCCAAGAGGGCTTGCAACCCTAATTGAGTAACGCTAATCTAGCTGCTAGTGGTCAGACCTCTAACAAGGAATCAGATTATGACACTTCTTTTTTTTATACTTGCGCTTATTGTGGTGCTGTCTTACGCCAGTTACCATCGCGCCAGTTTTAATACCTGCCTCGGTCTTGCCGTTGCAACAATGATTGTCGGCACCATTGCCGGTGGTTTTGGTATCATTAGCTGGCTTATCTTTTTAGTTATTGCCGTGCCTCTGTCTGTAACGACAGTTCGACAGCAATACCTCGTAAAACCTCTTTTTGCGGCTTTCAAAAAAGTCACCCCGACGATGTCAGATACCGAAAAGTCAGCCATTGATGCTGGTACTACATGGTGGGAAGCGGATCTTTTTTGTGGTCGTCCTAACTGGAATAAACTACACCAGTACCCCATTCCAAAGCTGAGCGCTGAAGAGCAGGCTTTCCTTGATGGACCCGTGGAAGAAGTGTGCGGTATGTTTAGCGATTGGGAAGCAACCCACGAGCTTACCGATTTACCGGAAGAGGTTTGGCAATATCTGAAGGACAATAAGTTCTTCGCCATGATCATCAAAAAAGAATTTGGTGGTTTAGAGTTCTCAGCTTACGCCCAATCATGTGTGCTGCAAAAGCTCACCAGTAAGTCGACCTTGTTATCGTCAATTGTCGGTGTACCTAACTCATTAGGCCCGGGCGAGCTACTTCAGCACTATGGAACCAAAGAGCAAAAAGACCATTACCTCCCTCGTTTGGCTAAAGGTGATGAGATCCCATGCTTCGCACTGACCTCTCCCGAAGCGGGTTCTGACGCCAGTGCCATTCCTGATTTTGGTGTGGTCTGTAAGGGTGAATTTAACGGCGAAGAAGTGACTGGTATTCGCTTAACTTGGAACAAGCGCTACATCACACTTGCACCGGTCGCGACAGTGCTTGGTCTTGCTTTTAAGCTACGTGATCCAGACGGCTTGCTGGGCGATGAAAAAGAGCTCGGCATTACCTGTGCGCTTATTCCAACCGATATGGAAGGCGTAAAAATTGGCCGTCGCCACTTCCCTTTGAATGTGCCGTTCCAAAATGGCCCAACCCAAGGCGAAGACGTTTTCGTGCCATTAGACTACATCATTGGTGGTCCAAAAATGGCTGGTCAAGGCTGGCGTATGCTGGTTGAGTGTTTGTCGGTTGGTCGTGCTATTACCCTACCGTCAAATTCAACGGGCGGCATTAAATCGCTTGCTGTTGCTACTGGCGCTTACAGCCGTATTCGCCGCCAATTCCGCCTACCCATTGGCAAAATGGAAGGTGTTGAAGAAGCCATGGCGAAACTGGGTGGTTACGCCTATGCCAGTGATGCAGCGGTCAGTATGTCTACCGGCGCGGTTGATTTAGGTGAAAAGCCATCTGTCATTTCAGCCATTTTGAAATATCACCTGACCGAGCAAATGCGTGAGTCCACCATGCATGCTATGGATGTTCATGGCGGTAAAGGCATTTGCCTAGGGCCAAATAACTACCTTGGCCGAGGTTATCAAGGTGCTCCTATTGCGATCACCGTAGAAGGTGCCAATATCCTCACTCGGAACATGATTATTTACGGTCAAGGCGCGATTCGCTGTCACCCGTTTGTGTTAACCGAGCTGAATGCCTGCAGTATCGAAGACAGCAATGAAGCTTTGGATGTATTCGACAATGCCCTAATGGGCCATATCGGCTACACCATTTCTAACTTGGTACGTACGAAGTGGCTAGCATTAACCGGAGCGCGTTTTACCAGCGTGCCTTATAAAGATGAAACCACAGAGTTTTATCGCGATGCGGCGCGTTTCAGTGCCTCTTTGGCGCTGATGTCTGATATTTGTATGGCGGTGTTTGGTGGCTCACTAAAACGCAAAGAGCGCATCTCTGCACGCCTTGGTGACATGCTAAGTTACCTGTACTTAGTATCAGCGACTTTGAAACGCTACAACGACGAAGGCCGCCGCAAAGAAGATTTGCCATTAGTTAAATGGGCCTGTCAGGAATACTTGTATCGCTGTCAGCGTGCGCTGGCTGATTTAATCAATAACATGCCCTCAGTGTTTTTGCGCGGTGTGCTTAAGGTTATTTTGTTCCCTTGGGGCCGCCCAGTGCGCAAGCCAACCGATAAGCAAGAGCATGTTATTGCCCAGCTACTGCAAACGCCTAACGAGACTCGTGAGCGCTTGTCACAGCATATCTTCTTAACCGATGGCCCACACAGCCTACTCGGTAAACAAGAGCAAACACTACGCAACATTCTTGCTGTGGAGCCGTTGTTCGATAAGGTATGCCGCGCGACGGGTAAAAAGCTGCCCTTCACTCAGCTTGATAAGGTTGCACAAATGGGCCTTGATGAAGGCGTGCTCAGTGAACAAGAAGCCCATCAATTGCGCGATGTCGAGCAGCAACGTTTGGATGTGATCAACGTTGATGACTTTGATCCCGCCGACTTACTCGCGGGTAAAGCCGCGCGCAGACGACCAAACAAAAAGGCGTCTGCTGCTTAATAATTTGTGCACAATTGCACTTTTCCACGACACCAAGCCAGCATATGCTGGCTTTTTTATGGCTGTTGCAAAATTTGCTAACAATTTGCACCTAAAAAAGACCCTGCCTAGCCTTGCTTTTCCCAGCGGGAACCCGAACACTAAAAGCGCTAATAACAATACCTAAAAAACTAACAGGATATCTATTTATGATAGCGAAGCATTTTATTGCCAGTGCCCTAGCAAGTGCCATCGCGCTCTCTCTAGTCGGATGCCAGCAGAGCTCTTCTAACGAGCTACAAAGTGTACAAACGCAAAGCCAGTTCCAAACTTACAGCGCCGAGACCTTCTACGATACCGTGAGTTTAAGAGGCAATAGCATCAACCATAGTGGTGATAAGCTGCTACTGAGCAGTGATGAGAATGGGGTGTTTAACCTCTATGAAGTTAACATTAAAACCGGCGCCCGCACACAGCTGACCGATGCCAAAGACAGCACCTATGCACTGGCATTTTTTCCCAAGGACGACCGAATTCTGTTTAGCCGAGATAGCGGTGGTAATGAGCGCACGCACGTGTTTGTTCGCGATCAGCAAGGCGAGATCACCGACTTAACGCCCGGCGAAGAGACCCGCGCGGCATTTGCAGGCTTTAGCCAAGACGGGCAACATTTTTATGTGCTGAGCAACCAGCGTGACGCCAAGTTTATGGACTTATACAAATTCGATAGCGATAGTTACGAGTCTCAGCGTGTGTATACCAACGAAACGGGGCTTGATGTCAGTGCCATTAGCCCAGATGGCCGATATATCGCGCTAACTAAGCACCACGATAATCGTGATAGTGATTTTTATCTACTGGATACTGCATCTGATGAAGGCCCTAAGCTTCTCAGCGCTCACGAGCAACCAGCCAAGTATAGCGCCTGGAGTTTCAGTGTTGATGGGCAATCACTGTATTACACTACGAATGCCAAAGGCGAGTTTCGCCAAATGTGGCGCTATAACTTGGCCACACAAGAGCATGAACTTGCTTTGGACGCCGACTGGGATGTCAGCTTTATGGAGTACTCAAAGTCTGGACGGTACCGCGTCAGCGCCGTCAATGCCGATGCTAGCACGCAGGTAACGATTATAGATACTAAGACAAACCAAGAGCTGGCATTGCCATCAGCACTGCCTAAAGGCACGCTCAGTGGCGTCGAATTTAGTGATGATGAGCAAATCATGTCATTTTATTTAAGCTCAGATACCAGCCCACGCAATCTATATGTATGGCGCATTGGCAGCGACCAAGCGCAGCGTCTCACCAACACCCTGAGTGCAAACATTGCTGAAGAGAACCTCGTGAGCAGCGAAGTGGTCCGCTTTAAAAGCTTTGATGGACTCACCATTCCCGGCATTTTGTACAAGCCTAAGCAGGCCTCAGCCACCAATAAAGTTCCTGCTTTAGTCTGGGTGCACGGTGGCCCAGGTGGCCAAAGTCGCACGGGTTATAATGCTATGCGACAGTTCTTAGTGAACCAAGGTTACGCGGTTTTTGCAGTGAATAACCGTGGCAGTGCCGGCTATGGCAAAACCTTCTTTCACCTCGATGACAAAAAGCACGGTGAAGAAGACTTACAAGATATTATCTACGGCAAAAAGCACTTACAAACGCTGGACTGGGTCGATAACGATAAGATTGGCATTATCGGCGGCAGTTACGGTGGCTATATGACGGCAGCAGCACTCGCCTTTGCCCCCGACGAATTTGAAGTGGGTATTAATATCTTTGGCGTTACTAACTGGGTGCGGACACTGAAATCCATTCCACCTTGGTGGGAGAGCTACAAAAAGGCACTCTACGATGAGATGGGCGATCCGGCCACCGATGAAGAGCGTCATCGTCGTATCTCACCGTTGTTCCACGCAGATAACATCAAAAAACCGTTATTAGTGGTACAAGGAGCCAATGATCCCCGAGTTCTGCAGGTTGAAAGCGATGAGCTCGTTGCCGCAGTGAAAGCCAATGGGGTGCCAGTTGAGTATGTACTCTTCCCCGACGAGGGCCACGGCTTTAGTAAGCGTGAAAACCGCATTACAGCGGCCAATGCGTATCTGTCTTTTCTTGATAAACATTTAAGAGGTCAATAATACTGCTGTGGCCAGTGCATGCTGGCCACACCCTCTCCCTGTTAACTGCCTTCACGCACCGCCTACACATGTCGCATCGTTCTTTGCAAGCGCGCTTATAGCTAGAAAACACAGCACCCGCCTATCTACGCTTATTACAGGTAAATAGAAGCAGCACCCATAGCGGGTATTGAAAGGGAATAGATAAAGGAATAGTAAGAATGTATCTAGAAATACTGAGTGAGCACACTCAGTGGCGGAGTGGACGGGACTCGAACCCGCGACCCCCGGCGTGACAGGCCGGTATTCTAACCAACTGAACTACCACTCCGCAGTGGTATGAGTGCATCGTCTAAGTGGCGGAGTGGACGGGACTCGAACCCGCGACCCCCGGCGTGACAGGCCGGTATTCTAACCAACTGAACTACCACTCCGCAGTGACGATGTGTGTACATAGGATTTATTCAGACATTGGCGGAGTGGACGGGACTCGAACCCGCGACCCCCGGCGTGACAGGCCGGTATTCTAACCAACTGAACTACCACTCCGCGACAAACGCTGAATAAAGCAATGTACTAAAAAATATAAAGATGGCGGAGTGGACGGGACTCGAACCCGCGACCCCCGGCGTGACAGGCCGGTATTCTAACCAACTGAACTACCACTCCGCAGAGATTTATATTTTTTCTATTCCGAATGGCGGAGTGGACGGGACTCGAACCCGCGACCCCCGGCGTGACAGGCCGGTATTCTAACCAACTGAACTACCACTCCGCGACGGAATAAGGCTGTTTACTTAACTGGCGGAGTGGACGGGACTCGAACCCGCGACCCCCGGCGTGACAGGCCGGTATTCTAACCAACTGAACTACCACTCCAACGAGTAAGCAAACATTGGATAACTGGCGGAGTGGACGGGACTCGAACCCGCGACCCCCGGCGTGACAGGCCGGTATTCTAACCAACTGAACTACCACTCCGCGATATCCAAACTGCCAGAAGCTCTGCCCTGACAGCGGCGTGAATGATACGAATCACCCCTTGGTGAGTCAATAGTTTTTTTGAATTTTTAGGGCTTTTTTAGTCATCTGACATCGAAAGGTTTAAAATTTCACCTGATTTATCACTTTTTGAGCCATTTTTATCTGAGTTAGCTTCAGAGCTGTTTGTTTCTTGCTCATCACTTTGGGCACTTTTTTTCTTCCAGAACAATAAATTAATATTGCCCAAAAGTGGCTTTTTTTGCACCAAGACGCGAATTGCTGCCCATCCAGCGAGCAAAATAAACACATTCCCTAACACCACCAAGCTGTAGAATAACGCATTGCTCATCGCACTTGGCTGATCACTTTGCTCTGCCAATTCGGTAGGCGCTTGGCTCACCGGTGGCGCTATTTCTTCGACCTTTTCTATGGGCCGAGCAATGGCAAATTCATAATCAGGCAGGGCTGACATAAACTCACGGCCATTACTGTTCGTGCCGTATAGCTCTATTTGCAGCGAATAACGCCCCCATTCGTAATTGCTAATGGTGATCACGCGCGTGTTATCTTGCTCAGCTGGCAATGAAAAGGCTTGTTCATCGTTATTGGGATAAAAGATCTTTCCTTGGAGCAAAACCGATTGCGGATCGAGTAGCTGCTCATCAAGGGTAATGTGTAACTCGTGGCTTTCGCCTTTGGCTCCCTCATGAAGCTCATAAGTGAGCGGCGGCTCTTTGACCACCACTGGCTCTTGCACCACTTTACGTTGGATGATGGGCGTGGTTAGGGCTATCTCTGGCCGCCACTGTCCGGCGGCAAAATCAAGACGAAACTCTCCTGTGAAAATCGCATCACCCGGGCGCTCATCAAAACCTCGACCATCATCTTTAAAGTTGGCAACATGCTCTGTGCGGGCACCAAAGTTACTGTATTCATTATTATTAGTACTAACGAAATCAACTTGCATGTTAATGACATCACGGAAGCGGCCAATTTTCACCTGCTCACCATCATTTAACACCTTCCCCGTCAGCTTAATAATTTCGCCACGAAAAAGCAGAGGGGGAAGTTCATCAACTTGAAGAGAGATATCGCCGATAACCATAATACGGCTGTCCGGCAAGATTTGCCCAACCACTTGCCAAGGCCCTGGCATCGGTTTGTTGAGCACGATTAAGTCATAGCCGAGTTCATCATGCCACTGTAGGTTGTCGTCATTGAGTGAGTGGGTGGCATAAATTTTACTGCCATCTGGGCGCACCAACACAACGGCGGGTGAGCCTTGGCGGCGAAAAAAGAGCAGCGTAATCTTGTCAACATCGTGGTCAATCCGAAAGCGGTTATCCAGCAGCGGGATTTCATTGCCCTCGGCCAATACGGTCAGCTTTTCCTGCTCATCGCCCAATGCTGGCGCACTGACACCTGCACCAAGTAGCAGCACCATACTGATGAGAATTAATTTTGCCATCACCACCCTTTTCACCTTTTATCTTTACTGAGTGCGCCACAAACAATGACCGCCCTCTTTCTCTACCAAGTCTAGACGCTGCTCATGTGCCGCCAACTCTTGTTCGTCAGCACGCAGCACCGTTAAGGCAGGTCTATCTGGGTTTAAACGAATGATGTCACCATCGTCGCCTTGATTTTGCTGTTCATTATGTTGCGCCAAATTAAGTTTCTTCTGACCGCCGGTCATCGCTAAGTAGACGTCAGCAAGAATCTCAGAATCCAGTAATGCGCCGTGCAACGTTCGCTTTGCATTATCAATATCATAACGGCGGCAAAGCGCATCGAGGTTATTCTTTTGTCCAGGATGCATTTCCCGGGCCATGGTTAACGTGTCGAGTACTTGGCACACCTGCTCAGTATTGGGGTAGCCTCGATTCAGCATGGCAAATTCGTGGTCCATAAAACCCACATCGAACGGGGCATTGTGAATAACGAGTTCTGCACCACGGATATAGTCAAGAAACTCATCGGCTATTTGGTGGTATAGCGGTTTATCTTGCAAAAACTCATTGGTGATCCCGTGCACGTCGATGGCCTCGTCTTCGATGTCGCGCTGGGGATTAATGTAAACATGAAAATTGTTGCCGGTTAGCCGGCGATTGATCAACTCCACACAACCTATCTCAATAATGCGGTGCCCCTCTTTCGGGCTAATGCCTGTAGTTTCGGTATCAAGCACTATTTGTCTTTGCGCCATATCAGTTTACGCTCATATTTGCTATCTTTGCTGCTTCGTTCATTGTACATAATAACAAGGTAAAGCGTGCAAAAAAGCGTAGAAATTTATACCGATGGTTCGTGTTTGGGGAATCCGGGTCCAGGGGGATACGGTGTTCTTATGCGTTACGGAAAGCACGAGAAAACGCTAAGTCAGGGGTATCAAACCACGACCAATAACCGCATGGAATTACTCGCTGCAATTGTCGCTTTGGAATCGCTCACCCGCCCCTGTGACATTGTCCTTACTACCGACAGCCAATATGTAAAACAAGGCATAGAAAGTTGGTTAGCGAATTGGAAAAAACGCGGCTGGCGTACCGCCAGCAAGCAACCGGTTAAAAATGTTGATTTATGGCAGCGCCTTGACGAGGCTTGCCAACGCCACACCATTGATTGGCGCTGGGTTAAAGGCCACAGCGGACATAAAGAAAATGACATCGTCGATGAGCTCGCACGCACTGCCGCAACCAGCGCATCGTTGTTGGAAGACACCGGCTATCAACCAACAGATTGACGGTGTTGAGGCACCCACCTTGTCCCTCTTTACAGACGCCGACATATGATATAAGTTTTGGTTATATCATATACCTAAAGCGGATTAACTATGTCTCTCACCGTGGTGCCTTTTTATCATTCTCCTAGTCACACGTTAAGTTATGTGCTGTTTTGCCCTACTACGCGACATGCAGCGTTGATTGATGCGGTCGCTGATTACGATGCGGCGACAGACACAATGAGTTTTGCCAGTGCTGATATCATTATCCGCTACCTTGAGCGCCACCAATTAACACTTAAATGGCTCATTGAAACACATGTACACGCCGATCACTTCAGCGCATGTAACTACGTTGGTGAGCAATGTGGTGGGCAAACGGTGGTCAGTCAACATATCCGCGATGTGCAAAAAACACTTAAACCCATATACCAACTAGCGTGTGCCACTAATGGCGAGCAATTTGATAAACAAGTCAATGATGGCGACCGTCTACCCTTAGGTGATTATGAGCTCAAGGTACTTGAAACACCTGGGCACACCCCAGATGGCATCAGCATTTACGTTGATGGCCATGTGTTTATTGGCGATACCTTGTTTATGCCCGATTCTGGGAGCGCGCGCTGTGACTTCCCTAAAGGCAGTGCTGAACAGCTCTATCATTCAATTCAAAAGTTGTTATCTCTACCCAGTGACACCAAGGTGTGGGTGTGTCACGACTATCAACCAGAGGGGCGAGCTTTAGACTACCACAGCACCATTGGCTGTCAGCGTGAACAAAATGTGCACTTACAACAATCAGCACCGCAGTTTATCGCACAGCGTCAGCAACGTGATGCCACCCTCAATAAGCCCAAGTTAATGGATAAAGCTGTGCCGTTTAATCTTCAGGGTGCGCGCGTCGTTGCCGCCGACTCACCTCAACGCCTTTAATAGCAGGTTTAAAACTTGGCCGTGCGTGCCATTTAGGCTTAATGGGAGTCAGGGGTGTCACCCGCTTACGTGCCACCAGCATGTATACACTGCCCATGGGTTTTAAATATTGACGACAAAAACTGCGCCAGCGGGCAAAGCGCGATAAACGCGAGCCTCGTGCCAGTGAAGCATGTAAAAAGCGCTCATCGGCAATCAGCTCAAAGCCCAATAGGTCGAGCCAGTCTTTGACCCGGGAAGGGGTAAAAAAGCGCCCGCTCCAAGGCAGTTTTTGACGGCTAAATGGGATCAGGCTAGCAGCGCCACAAAAGCTAAACGGATTGAAGCCGGTAATAACAATGTAACCACCGGCGATCAGTGTGCGATGGGCCTCACGCAAAATATGATGGGGGTCGCTGTTATATTCCAAACACAGGCTCAGAATACACGCATCCACACTGCCTTCATAGAAAGGGAGCTCATCGACTTCGGCAAGTACGCCAGCTTGTTGTGAACGCGCTGCCACCCCAACTTGATGCTTTATGGGGCTCGCGGATGTATCTAGCTGTACGCTCAGATCGCCAATTTTTAACAGATGATAACCGAACATGCGCTCTAACCACGGCTGCATCTTGCGTTCTACGTCATTTTGCAAGTAGTCACCATGAGGAAACTGCTGCCAGGTATAGGGCGCAGGATGTTGTTGAAAGCTTAGTGCTGGTTTCACAGATTTAGCTCGTTATACTAAGGGGCATAAGTTAACGATATAGAGCTATTCGCTATGGTGCAAGTCGACGCAATCAACGCCTTTAATGATAATTATATTTGGGCCCTGGTGCACCCCACTAAACCTCACGTTTATGTAGTCGATCCGGGGGATGCTGAACCGGTAATGCGCTACCTCGAACAGCATGACTATCAGCTGGCGGGGATACTAGTTACTCATCACCATTGGGATCACACAACAGGTGTTGCCGCACTGAAACAGGCCTACCCAGAGGCACCAGTGTACGGACCACAGAATAGCCCATTTACGGGCATCGAGCACACGCTCGCAGATGGCGATAGCATTGACGTATTTGGGCTCAATTTCTTAGTTCGTGCCACCCCGGGGCACACCCTTGATCACATCAGCTATATCAATGAGCAGTTGATATTTTGTGGGGATACATTGTTCAGTGGAGGATGTGGCCGCCTATTCGAAGGCACGCCAGAGCAAATGTGGCAATCAATGCAAATCTTCCTTACCCTGAGCGATGAGACCTTGGTGTATTGTACGCACGAATATACTCAGGCAAACATGGCCTTTGCCTCAGCAGCTCAACCTGAGGATGCAGAGGTGCAGCGCTACACAAACAAGGTCAATGCATTGCGTGAGCAACAACAGATGACCCTCCCTAGCACTATCGGCCAGGAAAAACGCATCAACCCTTTCCTTCGTGCCGATAAAATATCGCCACAAGCACTCCCTACGGCATATCGACACGCTACCAGCGGTGAACCCAGTGCAATATTTGCAGGTCTTCGTGCTTGGAAGGACAATTTCTGAGTCTCTATCTGCGGTACAATTGCGCAAAATTCGTAGGATCTCATCAATTTTTGCTAGTATGCGCCGCAGTTTTGCCCAAAGATTAACAGTTCATGAATAAGCATATACTCATCGCAGCGGTGTTAACTGCGTTTTTAAGTGGTTGCCAAACCACCTCTAGGGATGTTCCCATCACTAAACTCCCTAGCAATACTGCGTCCCCGCAAGAGATAAGCGATGCGCTAACAATCGACACCCTAGGCGGCGATGAGATAGTTGAACAGCTAGAAGAAGCACCTGTATTTGACGATGTCTGGGAGCGGATCCGCTATCAGCTCTCAATAGAAGTTCCGCAAAATCGTCCTGTGGTTGCTGAGCGTAATTACTATGCGCGCCATCAAGCTTATATGGATCGCATTGCCAAACGTGCCGAGCCTTATTTATATTACATTGTTGAGGAAGTCGAAAAGCGTAAAATGCCGATGGAGATTGCGCTGCTGCCGATTGTCGAGAGTGCTTTCGACCCTTACGGTTATTCTCACCGCAGTGCCAGTGGTATTTGGCAGTTTATGCCACAAACGGGCAAACGCTTTGGCTTAAAACAAAACTGGTGGTACGACGGGCGTCGCGATATTGCCGAATCAACCCGCGCCGCATTGGATTATCTTTCTTATTTGCATAAAACCCTTGAAGGCGACTGGCTAAACGCAATTGCTGCCTATAATTCCGGTGAAGGGCGAGTCATGCGAGCGATCAAGAAAAATCGTCGTAAGCACCTGCCTACCGATTTCTGGTCACTTGATCTGCCACGGGAAACCACCGCCTATGTGCCAAAACTATTGGCACTGGCAGACCTACTTAAACGCCATGATGAGTTTGGCATTAAGTGGAACAAAATAGTTAATGCCCAAGTGATTGACCGTGTCGATGTTGGCTCACAGATTGACTTAGCTTTAGCAGCAGAAATGGCAGGTATTTCGCTTTCTGAGCTGTATCGCCTCAACCCGGCATTCAACCGCTGGGCCACCGATCCACAGGGGCCACATCACTTACTATTGCCGCTTGATAGCATCACGCCATTCAAACAACAATTAGCGTCGGCGAAGTTGCAAGACCGCTTACGTTGGCAACAGTATGAAGTGGCTGCGGGCGATAGCTTATCGGTGATCGCTAAAAAGTTTAATACCAGTGTTGGCGCTATTCGCACTTTAAACGCATTAGAGTCAAGCACCATACGCGCAGGGCAAACGCTGATGGTGCCTTTATCTGACAAGGCGGCCTCGCACTTACCAGAAAAAGTACGTTTAGCGGTCAATGGTACGACATCACTAACACGCAGCCATACCGTAAAGTCCGGCGATACGCTGTGGGATCTCAGCCGTGAGTACAACGTCACCGTAGCACAGCTAAAAGCCTGGAATAATCTGGGTAACAACGCCATGTTACGGTTAGGGCAAAAACTAAAAATTCGCCAATCCACAGGCCAAGCGTTACCGCAAACGACCAACCGCACCATTACCTACAAGGTTCGTCGCGGTGACTCACTATCACGCATTGCTAAGCAATTCGGGCTGCGCGTTGGCGACATTCGCAAATGGAATAACTTAAACGGTAAAAAATACCTCTACCCTGGGCAAAAGCTCAAACTCATTGTGGCTGTAAAACGCGGCTAAAAAAAGCGCTCATATATGAGCGCTTTTTTTGTCTTAAGACATCATGCTACTTGGTTATTGCACCAGCAAACTGAGCCAACCAAGGTTGCGCCACCGGCTCGGGATCAAAGTCCTCTAGGGCATCAATATCTAAGCGTGGCAGCAGCGGCTTACCTTGCAGCTCCATCAAAAGCTCTTCAACTTGCTTACCCGCACCACAAAAAGTATCGCCATAACTGCTATCACCCATGGCAATGACCGCAAACGGGGTGCCACCTAATAAAGGAAACTGGCTTTGTAAAGCGGCGAACAGTGGCATGAGGTTATCGGGAATATCCCCTTGCCCTGTGGTCGATGTGATCACTAATATATATTCGCTGTTGCTAACATCTTCCACTTGCGGGTTGTCAATCACTGTGGCTTCATGGCCGTGCTTTTGTAGCTGCTCCTCGGCACTGTCGGCTAGACGCTCCGCACCGCCATAGACACTGCCGTAAAAAATATTAATCTTGGCCATTTAAAACTCCTTCGCATAATAAGCTTGCTCACACACCGGCCACCCGAGGCGCTCAAAAACGGCGAGTGCGTGTTCACCTAGTGGTGCATTAATGTGAATCAATTCTTCGCTGTAAGGATGCCCAAAGTACACATCGGTTGCAAACAACATTAGCCGCGAAACCTCGAAGTGCTCGGCAAAAAAGTGATTTTGCGTATTATCACCGTGGTTTACATCGTTAATCAAAGGGTGGTTAATGCCCTTCATATGGCGACGTATCTGATGCTTACGCCCTGTTTTAGGCCAACACTCCACCAGCGAATAACGAACACTGGGAAACTTTCCTAAGGCGATAGGCAGGCTTGCTTGCAACAAGCAGCGTATATCAGTGCGCGCTGATTGTGCTGGCTTGTCTTGTTGCGCATATTTATCGGCAATTTTATCTAGTTTTTCCTTTAGCGGCCTGTCGATACATTGCTGCTCAGGGGCAAAACCTCTGACTAACGCTAGATAACGTTTGCGCATCCCTCCTTCACTGAACAGCTGTCCTGCACGATTGGCGGCGGCACTGCTAAGCGCAAACAATAATACACCGGATGTGGGTCTGTCTAAGCGATGCAGTGGATACACATGTTGACCGATTTGATCGCGCAGCATTTGCATTGCAAATTGGGTTTCATGCTTATCCAAAAAAGAGCGATGAACCAGTAGTCCAGACGGTTTATTAATAGCGATGTAGTGCTCATCACGATATAGAATATCGAGCGGCTGTACTGCTGCAACCTTTGCCGAACCGGTTAAGTCGTTCACTCTCCCCCTCCGAGAGTAATATCTATGCACTTAAGCACTGTGTGCAATTGCGCATACTGCCCTGACCAATAGACCTCAGCCATGGGTGTTAAAGCTATAGCCGAAGGCAGAGGATGTTTTGCGTGTATTAGGGCACGCATTTTGGGAATAAAGACGAACTGCAACCATTGTTCGAACCTCAGGGTATCAACACAAAAAGGTTGGCTGGATTGCAATAAATGCTCAGCAACGGGCTTATCTTGCCATAAGCCTGCATTAGCTAATTCACCTTGCAACTGCGTGAGCAATTGAGTGATGGAATACGACATAACACGGTTATTGCGGTAACTTCAAAAACGCTATATTAGCATTTCTCTTGGGTTGATGACGCAATATGCCTATAATTTGCGGAATTTTATTTTCTAGGAGCCGCGTATGAGCGACAACATCGCCACACTGGCACAATTATTAGATGCCGCCGGCACCACATGGCGTGTATTTGACATTGGTCGTCGGGTGCAAAAAATAGATAAAGCAACCTTTGCCGATATTGAGTCGACAACCATTCCTTATCCATATCCATTGGCACAGCATGCGCTACTGGCGATTCAGTTTTGGGACCCAAAAGCATCGAGTGAGCCTTATGTGTGGTTTTTGAAAATGCCGTTGGATGAGCAAAGTAAGTTGGTAGCAGCGAGTCGTGACCATTTTGCCAATATGGTGCTAGAAGCCATTGGCACATCGTTAACTGGGGCTGAGGGTGAGCAAAGCAAACTCGATAACAACCCTTATGTATTTACTCCCAATGCCAATAAGCGTGCCGCTTTCAATGCCCGTATCAAAGTAGAGTTACGGCAAAGCGCATCGCAGTACTATGAGCATGCACAGCTATATTTGAGTGGTAAGTTGGGCTGGCAAGACTGGCAAAGCGTCGCTGTGCAGGGCCTTGCCGATTTTGCTGCACGCATTGACCATCAAGATAATGAAGCCCTGCTGTGCCAAGCATGGTCGCAGTTACCTGCACAAGTGCGCCAACCTCTCGCTGCCCAGCTCGAAAATAGTGAGCTAGGTACTGAAGCAGCGCAAACCCTGCTCACAAGTATCAATCAAGCGATTCAACATCAGGATAAAGCGCTACTTATTGATGCGCTTCGCGCCATCAGCAGTGCACGCGCAGTGGGGCTGGTTGAGCAAGCGCTGAGGCAGGTAATGAACAGTGATTACGGCCAAGATGCTGACATATGCCAAGTCATCGCTGGGCGACTTTGGGCTTATTTAGAAGCACCGCAAACCTTAGCACAGTTCTTAGAGCACTGCTGTAGAATAGACACTGAGCAGCCATTGTTCGCCAGCATTTTTGCCGACTTAGTTGCAATCCCAATGCTGCGCCCTCATGTATTAGCTATATTACGGTCTGAGCAGCGTTCTGATGCGCTTTCTCGTGCAATTGGTGGGTTATTTTCGTCGTGAAAACCTTATGGATTCTGCTGCTGTGTGGTGGCGTGATAGCGTTGTTTTGGTATCGCCGTAAAGTGGCAGAAACTGCGCGCTTACATGCTCAACGTCAAGCTGAACAATTAGGCGTGCAATTTGTTAGTGTTGCTTGCAAACAGTGGCGTTTAGCGATTTTAAGTAATGGTAAGCTTGGGATCCGCAGCCGCTTTATGTTTGAGTTTTCCAGTGACGGCGAAACCTTATACGAGGGAGAGTTGTGGATGGAGAATGAACGTTTACGTAAGGCCGATATCCCACCGCACAGAATCTAAAAAAACTAAGGCGTGACTGTAAGTCACGCCCTAATCTGCATCATCCTTGCGCGGTATCCATCACCGCTGACCTTAAGGTCGTCCCTTTTGCTTTCCTTGCTCGATTACCCTATCTAACCGATGCACATCCTGTGCTTTGTTCCTTGCTTCATCCTGAAGTGTTCCTCTTGCCTCCTTGGCTATTCCTAGGCATCCCGCCTTCCCTGCACGTCCTGTGCTCCTGTCATTTAACGGCGTCCGTTACCGTCTATTCCGTTACTATTCCTGCATTACTTTGCGTGGTTGGCCTACATCCGTTCCTTAGCCAAGTGCATCCTGCACTGTTGTCGTCCTGACAATGATAAGTTTAGAGAAAAGCCAAAAAGATGCAGCAAGTGCTTTGCAAAAAGTTTTATTGCTATAATGTAGAAACAATGAATCAGCCTATATAAATCAATAGGTTAAACTTATTATAGAGCTAAAGGTAGGGACATATTCATCGTTAAACCCACACCAATGTGAGAGATCTCTCACATTGAAATTTCCATTAAACGCAATGTGGACTTTTTTTAAATAACAACTCTCCACTGACTTTGCTAAATTGCAATGTTTGCATGGTCTCAAAACCGTGGTTAGCAAAGAAAGTTTGATGCTGAGACTGCGTAACAAACACAGCAAGTCCTTGCGTTTCGTTATCTTCCTCAACAAGATTATCAAGGCCTTTAAGGAGGTAGTGACCGTAACCTTGGCGTTGATAGTGGGGATCCACCGCAATAAAGGCTAAAAATAAGTAGCGCCCCATCGTTTTTAAGGCGTTGCGAATGGTCTTTTCCTTTTCAATGAGCTGCTGAGTCGTCAAATAACCAGCACTGAGCATCAGTTTCAGTCGCCAGTGCCAATAGCGATCCGCCTGCATGCTGGCGTCAGATTGAAATACACAAGCAATGGCTCGCAGAGCATCATCAACATACAAGCCAACTAATGGTTGTTTGGCCTGCCAAAAACTGTGTAGCTCTTCACGGATGAGCGCGCGTAACTTTTTTTCATACTCTTGAGTTTTACTGCTCTCGGCGCTGAATATTTCTCGCATTAGCGGGTCATCATGATAAGCCTGATAAATCAGGCTCGCAGCCACGTTCAAATCTTCTGGAGTAAGATACCTAACTTTATAGTCGCCGAGCATGGTATTTCCTTGTTATCGTTGTTGTTCTATAGTTAACCATAGCCTTTTATCAGCACAATGGAAACATTATATGGATACCTCAAAACATACGATGACGACCCTTTTTCAACAGCTCGGTCTGCCCAGCAGCGATGAGCAAATTGAACAATTTGTGACTGACCACAAATTAAGCCCTGAGCTCAAACTCGCTGATGCGCCGTTTTGGTCACAGGCACAGCGCCACTTTATTACTGAATCTTTGGAGCAAGACGCGGATTGGTGCGAATTAATTGACGAGTTAGACGCCCAGCTTAGGCATTAATACAGCGATAAAGCTCGCCCAAGACAGGTGTGGTTCATACTTTCTTCGTTAATATTGCACATCCAAAATTAGGGTCCTTGCGGCCCTTTGCTTTATACTGTTCAGCGATTAAAAAGAAGGAATCCATTTGTATGAACCCTGTGGTTTTTGACGCCATCAAAGCCTTATTAGCACAAAACAAAACACCTACCGTAGCAATGACCAAGGCGATGCTCAAAGAGCCCGTGCCGATGCCAATGATTATTGCCGCTGTAAGCCAATATAAAAATAACCCCGAGGCATTCAAAAACATGGTCATAGAGCCACAATTGCCGAATAACGAACAAAAGTCGACACAACTTGATCGCATTGAGCAAAAACTTGATAAACTACTCGCTTTGCTCGAGAACTCAAAATAGCGAATGTTTGTTGTAGACCTCACTTTTGACTGTTACCAAGACACCCAACTCAGCGCTGCCGAACAGGCGATAAATCAGACGGTGGTGGCGCTTCGAGCCAATGGCCAAATCATCGGCGATGAATTTCCAACCGTATTGAAAGAAGGCTTCTTCGTGACTCGGGTAATGTGCCCAGAAGAGGATTCATTGCACCCGCTCAACCACAGTCCGTTTGTGAAGTTTGCGCTCGATAAATTAAACGATGCCGGGTTGTTAGCGCCCAAGGTCAAGGTAATAGGGCAAGATATTCACGCCAATAGTGCAGATAACTGCGCTGCACCGAACAGTTACATTCTCTACACCACCTATTTGCATACGTGCAGCCCGTTGTATTGTGGCGATGATTTTTTACCGGTGCCGCTGTATCACATTCCTGCTATCGCCAACGGCGATTACAAGACACTGATAAAATGGCAAGAAGACTGGCAGGCATGCGATCAAATCCAAATTAATGGTGCAACACGCTGCGAATTTGCGGCGCTGCATGAGATCAGCGCCTTTGATAGCGACCTGACTCGTCGCGGCTTGGACTTGGCAAAGCGGGTCCGTTATCTAACCAAAAAGCCAGTCTACTATTACTTGTACCGTGTCGGTGGCGAGAGCCTGACAGCCGAGCAACAACGTCGCTGCCCAAGCTGCGATGGTCATTGGCATCTAGCAGAGCCATGGTTTGGATTGTTCGACTTTCGCTGTGAACAATGTCAGTTGGTATCTAATATTTCCTGGGATCACCAATAGTTTTTACAGCACGTCTAATTGCTGTAACAACGAGCTGATATCATCCGCCAAAACATGGTGCGGTTCTTTACCAACATATTCTAAGCAGACTGCACCATCGTTCAATCGCACGCTCAGCAACAAATCATCCTGCTCGGTCAGCCCAATAAACACGGTGTCTTGCTGCTTTAACCGACGCTTCATTAATACATGACCGGTTATATTTTGCTGTAAGCGTATAAAGTCGTCCTCGTTCCAAGGTAAAAGGAGCTCGACGCCATGACCGTCGATGCTCGCCGGCAGATTACCACTGTAGTAACTGCCAAATAATTCGCTCAGTTGTTGTGGGAAAGGCACTTCTAGGGCTGCTGCCAATTCATTTAAGTCAGCACTGGGGGAACGCTCATGAATTTGCCATTGGACTTGCTGTTGTTGTTCAGTGCCGGCAATGGCTGCAGGACTTGGCGAGTCCGGGTCGAAAAACGCCAGCGGGTTACGGCCATACTGTTGTTGTTCGTTGCTAATGTGTGCCTGTAAACAACGCCGAAGTTCTGTGCTTACGCTCATGCATGCCTCAAATAATTTAGGTATAATTACGCCATATTGTAACGCCAAATAGCACAGCATGACAGATTACAGCAACGCCCCAGAGTTAAAAGCCAGCCTACTCGGCAAGGCAACTGAGTATAAAGACAGCTACGATCCATCCCTACTTTATCCCATAGCACGCAAGCTTAATCGTGATGATTTGCAAATAGATGAGCGTGCCCTGCCCTTTAAAGGGGAGGATATTTGGACCGGTTACGAGTTATCGTGGCTTAATCCTAAAGGCAAACCACAGGTCGCGGTGGCCACCTTTACCTTCCCCTGTCAAAGCCCGGATATTATTGAGTCTAAATCGTTTAAGTTGTACTTAAATAGCTTCAATCAAAGCCGTTTTGAAAGCATGCAAGCAGTACAGCAAACCATGGCTAAAGACTTAAGTGCGGCGACCCAAAGTGACGTGCAAGTAACACTGTATGGCCCTGAGCATTATCAGCACTTCGCAGCCACCGCGTTACCAGGTCAGTGCATTGACGAGCTCGATATCACCGTCGATACCTATGAGTTGACACCAAGCTTACTGCGCCTAGCCGACGATGCGCAGCAAGTTGAACAAACCCTGCATAGTCACTTATTGAAGTCTAATTGCTTGATCACCTCACAACCCGATTGGGCGAGCGTGGTTATACGCTACCAAGGCCCCGCTCTTTGTCATGAGTCGCTGCTGCGTTACCTGATTTCATTTCGCAGCCACAACGAGTTTCACGAGCAGTGTGTGGAGCGCATTTTTACCGATATTATGGCCTGTGCACCCATGCAGTCTCTGGAGGTCTATGCCCGCTACACCCGCCGTGGCGGCTTGGATATTAACCCTTACCGCGCCACACACAGCGATAAAACCTTATTTGACGTGCGCATTAACCGCCAATAATCGTCGGTACATTCATGGCGCAGGTATCAATATAATCAGGCGTGGTCACAAACCACGCCTCGGGGCGATTTTTTCGCGCTGCAACGAGCGCTGCAAAGCTGTGTGAGTCGGTGCGCATTACTTTAATTACCGGGCGCTGCTTGGCAGGCAGTTGATCGGCAAATTGGATATCAACAATTGGGTTAAAAGGCTGTCCTGGCTTTGGCGAGCGCTGTAGCAGCTGTATATGAGCCATGCCCGCAAGTAGGCGACCAAATACGCTAATGTTCTTATCCAAGTAACGCGGTGCCTGACCAAGCACGACAAAAAATTCACTGGTTGCGCTGTCGACTCCATTGCCCCGTGCCATACCTAATGCGCCAGGACAGTGAATTTGCCACGTTTGTGTGCCCTGCTTATTCTGGCCGACGGCAAAGCCATTAATAAAGCCACTACGCGCGCTGTAACCATCATCTTCATTGATGACGATATCTAACGGCCGCGCTGTTTCGCTGTGACTGACAAACTCGTTTTTCAGCGTCGGCACATCCGTGTCTTTGTCTCCAGCGCCGCCTTGGGCAACAAAGCCTTCGACAAAACGATACATATTTAGCCCACGATAGAAGCCTTGGCTAGCTAGTGAGCGCAAGCGCTCAACATGCGCCGGCGCCAGCTCTGGGTTTACCTCCAGATACACTATCCCTGTCGCTAAGGTAATCATCATTAGGTTTTCATCAGTAACGGCTCGCCATTCGCTGGCATCGGCGTTATCAATAATGGTTGTAGGAGAGGGATTGTCGTCTGCACTGGTAGTCGCGCTTAAAACTAAGCTCACAACGATAAGTAGGCGTATGATCATTGGCGAGTTCCTTGTTTATTGTTATACCAATAATGGGAAATATGTAACGGTGCTGAGGCGGGTAATAACGGATTGGTCAAGCGAATATAATTGCGTGTTGCCAGTTCCGCCGCATCAATATTAGGGACTAAATGGGTGTGCAGTAAGCGCTCTATGGTGCCATCTGAAAATAAGCTTCGCAGTGCCGAGCTCAGCAACTGGTGGCGCTGTTTATCACCTTTAGTAACAAACAAGTACACCGCCGACGGGTAATAAAAGACATTGTGTTTGTCGTATATCAGCCCCTTAGGCAGTGATTGGGGATCAAATGCTGTGAGCTCCTCAGGCAGAAAGTCGAAGCGGCCTTTTCTCAGCATATCGTAATGAGACGATGATTTAGAAAATGCATCCACCGTGAAACCGTTACGGCTGAACACGTTGGCATCCGGCCAATCTTCACTTAGACCCACTCGTAATGATGAAAAATCGCTTATATAATTTTTTTGCGCCAGGATATCCGGATTATCAGAGCGCACTAGCGCAATGCGATAACCCAGTAAGCCTTTGGCTATCGGGATTAAAATCGCCCACCCTTGTTGCTCTCGCTGCTGCGAAGTCACACCCCAGAATAAATCAATACCGTGCTCATCCCCCAACAGTTGAATCGCTCGTTGCTGTGATGGCAGATGGTCAACATACTGGTATGTGACCTGCTTTTGGTGCAAACACTCAATGCGCTCAGCTAGTTTAGTAAATAACGCCTGCATATAAGGATGATCGGCCTGTGCGACACGCACCGTCACCGACTGCTGCGCACCACACTCGCATATCACCAGTAATAAAGACAATGCCCATAGCCAGCATTTAAACATGCATTAGTCCACATCAAACCGATACAATATATCTAAGGTATCATAAAGCCCGCTGGTTACCTCTATATATAGTTTTTGCAGTATTTGGTAGCGCACAGCCACTTCACTGATAGACTCGAATACACCAACACTGTATTTTACTTGGATCCCCGGCGCGATATAGCCAGCAATTTCAACCTTAGTATCATCACCACTGCCTTTTGAGTTTAAAGTTATATCGCTGAGACCAAATGTTTCCCCTACTCGCGATACAAACCCCTCACTGCGATTGAGACCTTGGGCTAGAAGAATCTGCGTTAGCATGGCATCAGTGTTCGTATCACCATCACCAAGCGGCTGCCCGTTAAGCACGTAAGAAAGCGCTTGTGAGCGATCCATGGCCGGCTCCGAGAACACGTTTAATTTCGGCTGTTCAACATTTCCGATTAACTCGATACCCGCTATCACCCCGTTGGCGGTGGTGTCTGGATTACGGATCGCGCGCACATTTAAGTAAGGTTTATCAAGCGCACCACTGAACCCAATTTGCCCGGTACGGATCACTAAATCTTGTCCAAATGCACGGTACTTACCATCCACCAGTTTTAACTCGCCACTTGCCAATGGCGGACTTTCATTACTCGCGGTTAGATTCAAGTCGCCCATGATGTAGGACTTCAGGCCAAACGAGTCTATATACACATCGTCATGTACACCCACATCTAACTGCACTTGATAAGCGAAAGGCGCACTTTGCTGCTTTTGTGGTGCGTCCACAATGATTTCATCATCACTGACCTGTACCGCTCCTTTAGGTAACTCTTTGATTTTGATACGTCCGTAAGGAACATCAACACGACCATCAACTTGCACACTTTGGGCGCTAATATCTATGGTTAAATCCGGAGAAATCGCGACATTGACCCCTTGCTGCGGTACCACCATAAAGCGCTCGCCCGAGAGCGAAATGGTAAGTGCCGGATTATCACTGAGCCACACACCTGAGCCGTCAATAACAAGCTTGCCGCCATCGGGCGTGAGTAATTCCCCCTCCAAGGTCATACTCTCACCATCGAGTTCAGCTTCGAGGCGAGAATTAGCAAGTGCTACCGGCAGTGCGTCTCCTTCAATTGCCAATTCATGCACCTTGAGCTCACCATTGAGGTAGGGCTGCGCTAACGCGCCGCTGAGAGTTAGGTTAGCACTTAACTTGCCCGCTAACTTTCTCACATCAGGCACAAAGTGAGCGAACTTACTGATGTCGGTATCTGTTAGGTGCACCTCTCCAGAGAGTAGTTGCGCTTGAGTGATATCCTCTACGGCTAAATCAGCGTCAATACTGCCAACCACTGAGGATTCTATGTTTAGCTTAGCATTGGCATTTTTTGCATCACTGCTTAGCTTTATCATTAAGGTTTCCACAGGCAATCGCTGCAACTGCCCTTGGTTTCTATACAACCCTTGTAATTGCTGAGTATGAAACTGAGCATCAATCTGCATTGCTTGGTTTTCTTGCCATGCCAACTGCGCATGTCCTTGCGCTTGCCCCTCTACACCCAGGTTGGGTCCCAGCAAAGTGGTAAGAGACTGTAAGTGAAAGTAGTCAAGCTTAGCGTTGACGTGTCCCTGCTTGGCGCTGATATCACTGGGCTCTATGCACAAGTGCATGGCATTGCCCTGCAAACAAAAGGGCTTAGTGCGCACGCTCTGCTGGGCCAGATCAATGTCCAACTGGGTACTTTGCTCCAGTGCAACCTGATACTCGTCGCCGCGCAATTCCAACTCGGTAATTGCCAAGCTCAATTGCTGCTGTTGCAGTTCAGACTGAAACGCCAACTGCGCTTGTCCTTGAGCTAACCCAGCACGAATATAGTTTTGTTGGTGATGTTGTGAGCCCTGAGACTGTACTTGAATGCCCTTGATAACTTGGCCATCAAGGCTAACGTTAGCTACTTCTGCATCTAGGTCATATTCTAAGTCGGCTTGTTGATATTGCCCTGTAATATCTAATGTTGCGTCGCTCACTCGCAATCCCTCACCTTGTAGAGTCGCTAGCTGCAATTGCAATTGCAGCTTAGGAGATAAACGTTGCCCTTCGATACTAAACTGAGCGTGTCCCTGCCCTGAATAACCTTGATAAAGTGGCGATGATGATGACAAGTTTAATTCGCCGGCTAGTTGCCACTGCTCATCAATGCGGCCATTGATAACCAATGTATTCTCGCCTTGGCGCACACTAAAAGCATGAATATCGCCACTGAGATCGCTATCAATATTCAGTTCGGCATTAAATGTGAGCGGTTGCTCGTTTATCGTGCCTGATAATGACGACGGTTTAAGCTCCACCAACCACTGCTGGGGTGATTCAACACTCACTCGGCCTTGTAACTGGCCCGATAGGTCGCTGCGTACGGTGTCTAATAAGTACTCACTGTGCAAGTTAGTTAGCTGCGCAGAAAAATCGGCGCTAACACCATCGCGCCAGGCTACCGATGTTGTTACCTCAACGTGGCTATCATTCGCTCGCAATTGTAACGGCGCAGCGTTGATACCGGTAAGGCTTCCTTGAGCCTGTAAAGAAGTGCTCACTTGTGGGTATGCTGCTAGCTGTGTCAATGCATCGACATCTAAGCGGTAGTTATCTAAAGTACCCGATGCCTTTATGTTAGTGCGTTCTATCTGTAACGGCTGGCCTTGCACCTCAAGCTGCCAAGGTGCGTGTGAAAACGCCAACTCAAAAGGCCAATTTTGCTGTCGTAATTGTGCCTGTGCGTCTAATTCGAAGGTATATTTGCCTTGATTACGCACCTGAACATTAAGTTCATCTAAACTGCCTGTGAATGAAAGCTCGCTGCGCTCGCCCAAGGCAGCTAATTGCAGCGACATTGTTAAAGGGTTGCCATCAGCAAAAGAGAATTGCCCCTGAGCTTGGGCCTCAAGTGTATCCCCTTCGTTTGTCGCGATATCAGCGGGTAATTGGTAAGCGGCTGATAGTTGTGAAACGCTCAACTGTTGTTGTTGCAGTGCCACAGCCACTTTTAAATCACTGATACGATGGCTTTGCTGCCCTTGAGTGATAATAATGTCAGCAACCTGTGCACTTTTAAGCTGCGCATTGATGCCCAAATCAAAAGCGATAGGCGGTAACGGTGGCAGCGCCTCAAGTGGTGCTGAGGAAGGCTGCTGCTCACTCTCAGGTAAAGTAAGTTCAAGCGAGCGCAGACGCAACGGCTGCACCTTAACGTCTCGTTGATGCGCCTTAAGCGCTGATTTAAAATCCCGTGCTGACACGCTAAGGCCCGCAGCATGGATGTTGGCTTGTCCTAAAAATAAACTTTTGATGGTGATAGTCGGCAATGATATTGGCTCACTGGCCGGCGGCTGTACATCAGTCGCTGCCGCCTTATCGTTTTGCTGATCAGCCACTTGCACCGTCAGCGACTCAGCCCCAACTTGGCGAAAGCACAGCCCAGCACAACCCAATAACTGCCAGTCAATACGCACAGCCTCAGCATCGATGCTTATCTGTTCGCTGGTAAAAGAGATATCAAATGGGTCATCATATAAAAACCGCCCCTCTTTGAGCGAAATGCGCAACCCATCAACGCTGTGATTGGCCACATAAGCAATGCCCTTGTTACCCACCTCTGTAAATAACAAACAAAACAAGGTGACTAAAATAATGCCCACAAGGCCGCCACACCATCGGAGAATACGCTTATATCCTTTGCTCATAATTCCGGCCCCACAGTAATGCTCAAACGAGTGGTGTTATTAGGTGTGGATAATGCCCATGCGTGATCAATACGGATGGGGCCCACTGGGGTTAAATAACGCACCCCGAAGCCGGTGCCAACCGACCATGATTCAGAGAAGTCATTGGTGGCGGTTCCGGCATCAACGAATAGCGCCGCCCGCCAATTCTCAGCAAACTGATAATTATACTCCAAGGTGCCGGTGGCTAGATATTTACCACCAATATTATAGCCATTGCGCTCAGGCGAGATAGACTCATATTTATAGCCGCGAATACTCTGATCGCCGCCGGCAAAGAAGCGCATAGAAACCGGCACGTCATTAATATCATCCACGTAAATAGCGCCCAGATTGACCCGGGTAAAAAACATATGGCGCTGCCAATAAGTGTTTAACCACGCATACTGTAGCTGTACCCTGACAATATCGGTGGTCGAAGCCAAGTGCTCAGTGCCCACTTCGGTGCTGATTAACCATTGCTCACCCCAAAACGGCGTGGTGCCTCCTTTACTTTGCTTGCGGGCAAAGCTCACTCCGGGTAGCAACATCTTAGTGCGCTGATGCTGCTCGCCAATGCGAAACTCTTCATACTCTCGGCGCAAAAATGCGGTGCGTATCCAATCTTCTCCCACTTTCCACTGCCTTTGCACTAAGCCAGTCAGTGTTTTCGAGAAGATATCCGTATCGACATTATCCTCGAGCTTGTAGCCGAGGCTAAAGCGCCAGATATCGTCATTAGGGTCGTCCACCGGCACGGTGTAGGCAAAACTGATGTCTTGCTGACGTTTGGAAATGTTCAGGTTACTCTCAAGATAGTGACCGTCTTCGGTGATCCAAGGACGAGACCATTTGAATCTGGCTTTGGGGCCTAAGTCCGTTGAGTAGCCGCCCCCCACTTCAAAGCTATCTTGTGGTTTATGCAAGACTTCCACACGAATCGGCACCTCGCCATTAGTCCGAGCGGGAATATCAGCATAAACGCGGACGCTGCTAAAGTAAGGCGTTTGCGATAACGCAAGATTGAATTCTGACACCTTAGTAGCACGGTAGGGCTGCCCGGTTTTAAAATGCGCCAGAGAATAAATATAGTTACTTGCTGGTGTATCAGAGCTGATGTTAATCGGCCCATAATCATAACGTGGGCCCGTTTGCACATGCAGCACCACCTCTGCACTGTGTTGAGAACGATTAATCGCCAACTTAGATTGTTGCCACTTGGCGTCAAAGTAGCCAAGCTCTAACAATTGCCTATCTATGGCTGATTTAGCACTATCATATTGGCCATGGTGTACAACCTGCCCTTGCTGCAGAGGTAAGCTATCAAGCACCGCCTGAAGCTGCTGATCGTCTTCTCCGGGACCACTAAATTGATAATCCAATCTAGCGATGCGCGTCGCTTTGCCAGGTATGATGTTCGCAATTACTTGCGCTTTGCCTTCGCTGCGCTCTAAGCTGAGTTCTACTTCGCTATGGTAATACCCCAGTGCGCGCATACTCGCTTTAACTTGTGCGCTTGCATAACGCTGTAATTGCCTGGAGGGGACCTCGCCTTTTAATTGCACTAAATAAAGCGCAACATTTTCTTCTAACTCTCCTGATAACCCGTTAATGCTGTAGCCAGTAATGGTTGTTGCTTGTTGCACAGCAGCATGTGCAGTGACAGCAGGCCATATTAAAATAGATAGAAGAATGAAAAAGCGGCAGAAAATCAAACGACTAGAACTCCATGATCTAAGAATACTGCAACAATGAATGGTCAGATCACTCATACGTCCCAGAGTGGGTCCATCAGTTTAACAAATGCCACTGACTTCGCGCACCCACTGAATAAATAAAATTTGCCTTCAAGGCTTTTTATTTCTTACAAGATAATAGACAATTTATCGATTCTTAAAAAAACGAGACAAGGTATGCAATTTCCCGACGACGACACCGGACACATGTTACAGCAAATACACGATGAAGGTGTGGACTTGACAGGCTTTCATACATTGGACTTCTTTATTCTATTTGAAAAGCAAGAACATGCTATTAGTTACCAAGAAGCACTGAAAAGTTCCGAACTAAGCGCCGATTCACAATTGGGAACTTGCCCTGACACTGGCGTATTTGAAGTCAAAGTAAGTATCAAAATGGTGCCGCAACATGATGTGATCATGGATACCGAAGCCTATTTGGAAAGTCTAGCTGATAAGCACAATGGTTATGGTGACGGCTGGGGGCTAATGGCTTAAAGCATTCCGCACAGGAGCATTTCACACGCCCTAATACAGGGCGTTTGCCTTTCTAAAAGCGCCCTCATAGTCAAAGAGTTTGTCACTCACCTGCCACCCATATCGTTTCGACTTTCGCGCCACCACAAAATCAGGCGCTTGCAGGCAGTGCTGATGGTCAGCCACCTGCTGAGCATCGTGCCAGGTTGTGACTCCGCTAACGGTGTGCCGCTTAGCGTAAAAGCGATTAAATCGAGCCACCACCTTGGCATTATTAAAGTCATAGCTCTCATCGACACTGGCCCCATCCTCATCAAAGTAGGTAACTTTGAGTTTGCTTGGCTGAGTAATTTGACAACTTAAGCCACTACAGCGCAGTACCATGGCTTCTTTTAAATTAAGTGCTTTTCGCAGTTTATCATCTGGGTCAACCAGCTGATGTTGGCAGGCGCTGCATTCGCGTGCAGCAATGTCATTTTCGCTGCCGCACTGTGGGCATTCTTTAAATTTAAAACGATAGTCACACTGCTGCGTTTGCTCACCATCATCAAGCAGCCCCTGGCAGCGCCGACCATGATGCTCAATAACTTGACCACTGGCATCCGTTTTTCCCCAAAAAATATTGGCAAACCCGCACCCAGGGCATACAACTTGAACGGGTTCACTTAATGGGTCTGGGCGCTTCGCTCCCACTTCTGGATAAAATAAATCAAAGCCATTGGCAGCATAATCGATCACGAGGCAGTCTTTTTTCCCTTCGCACAAACGCAGGCCTCGACCCACAATTTGCTGATATAAGCCAACCGACTCTGTGGGCCTTAAAATGGCGATGAAATCCACATGTGGAGCATCGAAGCCCGTGGTTAATACCGATACATTAACAAGGTATTTTAGCTCTTTGCGTTTAAACCTAAGGATAATTTCATCACGCTCAGCCGCCGGTGTCTGACCAGTTATAACCGCTACTGACTCACTACTCAAATAATCAGCTATTTCATAAGCATGTTTGACTGTAGCAGCAAATATCATCACCCCTTGTCGAGCATCTGCTTGCGCTTGAATATCACTGACAATACTTTTTGTTGCCCGGGTACTCGATTGCAATAGTGTATTCATATCGCCCTCACTGGGTATACCTGAGGGGCCGGATGCCAGTGAATTAAAGTCATAATTTTGCACTGCAGCATCAACGCAATTCGGCGGGGTTAAATAGCCTTTATTGATTAAATAACGCAGCGGTAATTCATATATACACTCGCTAAATGGCGCATCTGCCGAGCCACGTACAAAGCCATGATAGTGGCGGTGATATATCCATCCTGATGTTAAGCGATATGGGGTCGCGGTTAGGCCTAACACTTTCAATCTGCTATTTGCTTTTTTTAAATGCTGAATAAGCTGTGAATACTGACTGCTTTCATCGTCACTAATACGGTGACACTCATCGACTATAATAAGTGAGTATTGCCTTTTTAGCTTATCTCTACTTTTAGCGAGAGATTGAATACTGGCAAAGGTGACTTGCTGGTTTAATTCTTTCTCGTTAAGACCTGCAGAAAAGATCCCCGGTGTTAATCCCAATGCTTTATATTTTTCGGCATTTTGCTGTACTAATTCTTTAACATGAGTCAGCACCAAAATGGGGAATCGCGCAAGGCGCGCAAGCTCAGCAATAACTACACTTTTGCCACTTCCAGTGGGAAGCACAATCACGGCTGCACTATCTGAGCGGCGAAAGTGGGCTAAGGTGCTATCAACGGCTTTTTGTTGGTAATCTCTGAGTGTAAACACAACTAACACCCAAGTAAGTAAAAGGCCCGAAGCCGGGCCTTGGAGGTTATTATTTTGCGAGGTATTTAGTTAGGTCAACATCCTGGAATGCTTTAGGACGTTTACCACGGCCTGACCATTCAACTACTTTTCCTTCAAACTCGCGACGATACTTAGGTTCAACCTTAGTTCGCTTGTCCTGTTTCGAGTCAACAATATCATCCACACTGAGCCCTTTTTCCTTCATCAGTTCGAGAACTTCCTGTTTCGCTTTTTCCTGCTGTTGCTGACTTTCGAGCGCAGTATTCAGAATATTAATTGCTTTCTCTAACTCATTCATCGATGCCGTTTTGGCAAAGGCTCTGATCTCTCTCACTATGGTCTCTTTTAATTGTTGAACATGGAGATTAAATAATAATTGAAGATTGATAATATATCAAAAATAAAAAGGCACTATACGCTGGGAAGGCTTATTTTAAATTAATATGACAAAGAAGGTGTAATTTGAGAGGGGAAAAGTGAAGCCGAGTCGACTTCACCAATTACTCGCTCACAGGCGTGAGCAAATAAGCATTAAACGGGTGTTACATTTTCCGCTTCTGGTCCCTTTTGGCCTTGTTTGATGCCGAAAGTTACCTGCTGGCCTTCGTTAAGAGTACGAAAACCGTTACCGTTAATGGCACTGAAGTGAACAAACACGTCTGGACCATTTTCTTGTTCGATAAAGCCAAAGCCTTTTGCTTCGTTGAAAAACTTTACTTTACCTTGTGCTTCTGCTGACATACTTAGTTTTCCTGTAAGTCAATTTGTATCAATCGCCTAAAATTAGGCACTATCCTCCCTGAGCCAGTGTCGCCGCCGATGGGTCAGGTACAGTACTAAGGGCACACTAGCTAAATAGTCACTCTTACAGCATTGGCCGCACAAAACCGTCACATTACACGCCTTAACTCAAGGCAAGTTAAAGACTACCACAGAAAAATATAATTAGCTTTAAATAAATTCGAATTTTCTCTTTACCGGGAACTAACTGTTGCGATAAAAAACTAACAGACTACGCAGTTCTCGCTTTCCAAGAACCTGTGTTATGTTATTCGTAGGACTTACACTTTGCCCAACTAAGGAGCATTCAATGAAAAACCTTCTGCTAGCCGGTTTGGTACTATTACTGGGCGCCTGTGCTTCGCACCCGGATTTTGACTACGACAAATCGGTCGATTTCTCGCAATATAAAACCTTCGCATGGATCCCCAATGCCAGCCTCACCAAAGGCACTAATAATTATCAAATTAGTGAGTTAATGGAACGCCGCGTGCAACAAGCGGTCAATGATGAGCTTCGCGCCAAGGGCATGGAACTGGTATCCCCTCAACAAGCAGATGTGTTAATTAATTACCATGCATCCGTTGATACCAAGGTCGATGTCGATACGTTTTCTACAGGTTACGGCGCTCGCTGGGACTATTGGGGCATAGGTTACAACGTGCAAACCACCACGCGTGAGTATGAGGTAGGTACGTTAGTCATCGATGTCGTTGATAGGTCTTCAAACCAGTTAGTGTGGCGGGCAGCTAAAGAGGGACGCCTGAAAAAGAATCAAACCCCGATTGAGCGCACCGAAGTGGTACGTGAATCAGTGGCAGATATTCTCAGCAACTTCCCTCCTCAAGCTCAGTAAAGCTCAAACAGAGGCGCTTTACGTGAGCGCCTCCAATTGGGTGATGCGCCACATTGCTTGGGCATCAGTGCGACCACACACATCCGTGGTGGCACTAAACTGACTGCATACAGCGGGCCGCGAAGGTTGGTTAAACAACTTACATAAGTTGTTAGTATCCAGTTGAACACAACGCTCTCCCGCTTTCTTGCCGTTCGGCATACCCGGAATGGCGCTGGAAATACTCGGTGCGATGCAGCAAGCGCCACACCCTAAACGGCAATCCATCTATCGCTCACCTCTTCATGATACAAATTCGCAGTATACCATAGCCCGCTTCGAGCCATGACCCTGTCTATGCAGAGCACAATATAAATGATATGTTATAACAAAATATTAATAACGAGAGAGGCTATGCAAGTAACACCGTCCCATGCCCCTGATGCGCCCCCCGTGCATCAGCCAAAAACAGCGAGAGCGTCAAGCAATGTTGATGTATTACCTTCAATTTACCAGCCAGCTCATAACATCGTCATTTGGAAGCGCACACTCGCAACAACGATACGCGGGCAAATCCAAACCCTTATTAAGGCGCAGCCAAATCTCGCATTGACTTCGACGGTGAGTGCAAAGTCAGTACTTCACACCTTGCAAAGTAACTTTGATAACCACCAAGATTATCAGGCCTTGTTCAGCGATATCTCCACATTAGTGGATATGTTCAGCTGTTTGCTTGACTGTGAACACGTTGGTTTACGGCTCAAAGTGCTTAGCCAAGCCATGTGCCCTCGGTTTCATGTTGACCGCGTGCCCGTGCGCTTAGTGACCACTTACCAAGGCCCGGGGTCGCAGTGGCTAGCCCACGCCGATGCAGACTACAGTAAGCTTGGCAGCGGCAATCAAGGGCTCAGTGACGAAAAGTCAGGGCTGTATCGCCATGCTGAGCATATTCATCAATTACAAGCAGGTGATGTGGCACTGCTCAAAGGACAACTTTGGCCTGACGGTGAGCACAGCGCATTGGTGCATCGCTCCCCCCCACAACATGATCAGCAACCGAGGCTATTACTGACTCTCGATGGCATTTTTTAGCCCTGTATAACTGCATTTAATAACCCCCACACCGACTAACCAAATGAGGAAAAAATGGGCCATTTACCTGATATTACTGCAGTGCAACCAGCAGATACCGCTTTAACGCTGAAATGGGTCGGGATGGGGCACATTGCCCTACCCATACACGTTCCAATTTCCAGCTCGCAGGTACAGCAAACTCATGCACAAGCGGATGTTTTTGTCAGCCTAGATAGTAAGCAGGCAAAAGGGATTCATATGTCACGGCTTTATCAAATACTGAACCAGCATTTGAGCAACAAAGCGATGACGCCCCATCGCTTAGAGCATCTGCTTCGCGAGCTTATCAGTTCACAGCAAGGGCTAAGCCACAGTGCCAAGCTGCAGCTGAGTTTTGACCTTATACTCGAGAAAAAAGCCTTAATCAGCGATAAGAGCGGGTACCAAGGCTACCCCGTGACGCTACATTGTGAATATCACAAAGGCCAGTTTACTATTGAGCTCGGCTTGTCTATTCCTTATTCCAGCACCTGCCCTTGCTCCGCTGCATTATCGCGCCAAGCTCTGAGCGACGTTATTGCCTGCAAGTTTACAGACGATGCCATCGACAAGAACACATTGCTCAACTGGCTAAGTAGCGAGCAAGGCTCTATCGCCACGCCGCACAGTCAGCGTTCATTCGCCTATATTCACATGCAGATGCAAGGTCATACCTTGGGCTATATCAGTGATCTTATCACCGAATTCGAGGCGGTCATTGCCACCGCCGTGCAAACCGCAGTGAAAAGAGAGGACGAGCAAGCCTTTGCCAAGCTCAATGCCGAAAACCTGCTGTTTTGTGAAGACGCCGCCCGGCGTATAAAACTGGCGTTGCAGCACAAACCCAGGCTACTCGGTTATTGGTTTAAGGTTGAACACCAAGAAAGTCTGCATGCCCATAACGCAGTCGTCGTTGACTATAAACGGATGTCAACGCTGGAATAAACAGCGTTGCATTAAAGTTGCCGCCTATTATTTGCGCCCTGCTGACACACAATTCATGCTTTGTTACATCTTCCACATACCTGTAAACATCATTCACGATAGTATTAAGCTGTCATCGAAATATACGGGAGCAACACTGTGGCTAGTAAAAAACAAATATTTTTGCCGCTAGGGGTATTGGCAGGCGCCATTGGGGTGTTTGTCGCCCTCAGCGCCATGAAGTCGCCGCCACCACAAAAAGCACAACAGGATATCGCCCCTCTGGTTGAAGTAACGCCAGTGGAATTAACGGATGTAACATTAAAAGTGCATTCGTATGGCGAGGTTATGGCGCAAGAGCAAACGGAGCTTGTGGCGCAAGTAAGCGGCCAGGTAGTCTCTGTTTCTGAGCAATTTGTAAAAGGGGGCTTTGTTGCCAAAGGCGATGAGCTGCTACGTATTGACCCGAATGATTATGAAGCGGCGCTCATTGAGGCGCAGGCAGGTCTAGCTCAAGCTCAATCAGCACTAGAAATTGAACAAGCACAGGCACATGTGGCTAAAGCTGAATGGCAGCGTATTAAAGACAATGCCAATGAGGTGATCCCCTCAGAGCTGTATTTACGCAAACCGCAACTGGCAGAAAAGCTCGCCAACTTTAGAGCTGCACAAGCGCAAGTGAAACGCGCCAAACGCAATTTAGAGCGCACCTCGATTCGTGCTCCCTTTGATGCCTTAGTAACAGCAAAAAATATTAGTTTAGGTAGTGTTGTCAGCCCAGGAAGTAAACTGGGTCAAGTCGATGCCACCGACATTGCCAAAGTGCGTTTACCGGTTGCCAATCACGATATGCAGTATCTTATCGACGGCGGCGTCGGCGCGAAAGTCAGTTTGCAAAGCGATATCGCCGGCAAAGCGGTGACTTGGCAAGGCACCATAGTACGTAATGAAGGCGTGGTTGATAAACGTTCACGCATGACCTATCTGGTCGCCTATGTAAACACCCCTTACCAACACAGCGTACCGCTGCGTTTTGGTGCTTACACCAATGCAACTATTACCGGTAAACAACTGCGAAATGCGGCAATAATCCCCAGCCACTTAATCAAAGAAAATCGCGTCGCACTGCTGAATAACGACAATACCCTAGAATTCAGTGCCCTTAATGTTATTCGCGAACAAGACGGTATGGCCTATGTTGACACCGGTTTGACTACTGGAGAGCAACTCATTACCTCAGCGCTTGAATACCCTACTGAGGGCATGGCGCTACGCTTAAATGATGAGCCCACCCAGAAGCCACACACGCAATTGGCACTGAAAGAGGACTAAGTGATGACGCAGCAAAGAGAAAAAGGCTTAATCGCTTGGTTTGCGCGTAATCCGGTGGCAGCCAACTTATTGATGGTATTCATCATTGTTGGCGGTATCCTTAGCGCCTTATCTATTCGCAAACAAATGTTCCCACAGTTTGAGAATAACTGGTTAAGTATTCAGGCGGTTTATCCCGGTGCCGCCCCTCAAGAGGTTGAAGAAGGGATCACCATCAAGGTTGAGGAATCTTTACAGGGTTTGGAGGGGATCAAACGTTTGATCACCTACTCTAATCGTGGCTACTCACAAAGCTGGATTGAGGTCGAAGAGTCTTACGACCCGCAAGAAGTGCTCGATGAAGTAAAAATGCAGGTCGATGCAATTTCCAGTTTCCCTGCGGAGATGGAGCGCCCTAATATTCGCCGGCAAAAGTTTACTCAGGAAGTCATGATTTTGGCTCTCTATGGCGATATGAGTAATTATCAGCTTAAGGAGCTCGGGAATAAGCTGCATGATGAAATGCTCAGTCTGCCGCTAGTGAACTTAGTCGACTTTAACTCCGGCTTGGATTACGAGATAAGTATTGAAGTCAGCCCCGATAAGCTGCGCGAATATGGCCTTACCTTCCGCGATATCGCCACGGCGGTGCGTAACTTCTCGGCCAATATGTCTGCCGGACAAATCCGCTCCGATAACGGTTACATTTCCATGCGCGTGGAAAAACAAGCCTATCGCGGTAATGAATTTGAGAAGCTGCCATTAATTACCCTTGAAGATGGCGCACAAGTCTTTTTGGGGGATGTGGCCACCATTCAAGACGGCTTTGAAGAAGGCCTACAATATTCGAAATACAATGGTAAAAACTCGCTGATGTTCGAGGTGGCGGCTTCCAAAGATCAAGATATCACCCGCGTTGCTGCGGTCATGGATGACTACCTCAAACGCAAAGAAACCGAATTACCCGCAGGTGTTAAATTAACGCCTATGGTCGATTTAACCTACTACCTCGAAGGTCGTCTCGATATGATGATCGAGAATATGATTTGGGGCGGTGTGTTAGTCATGCTGATGCTAGCCATGTTCCTACGCATTCGTTTGGCCTTTTGGGTGATGATGGGGTTACCGGTGTCCTTTCTCGGCGCTTTCCTGATGATGCCCGTGGGGCTAGACATCACCATTAACCTTGCCTCACTGTTCGCTTTTATTCTGGTTCTGGGGATCGTTGTAGACGATGCCATTGTGGTGGGCGAGTCGGCCCATGCGGAGATAGAAAAGCATGGCCAGAGTTTAGATAACGTCGTACGCGGCGTAAAACGCGTCGCGGTGCCCGCCACCTTTGGTGTGCTCACCACCGTGGCCGCTTTTTTACCGCAAACACTCGCTTCCGGCCCTGGCGCAGCATTCAGTAAGGCCATAGGCGGCGTTATTATCCTCTGCTTACTGTTCTCCTTGGTGGAATCAAAACTGATCCTTCCAGCACACTTGGCCGCGATGAAAAACCGCCCGGTTAACCCACGCAACCCGTTGCATCGCTTACGCAGTCGCTTTGATGCGGGCTTAAAGTACGTGATTGAATCACTATACCGCCCTGCGGTTACCTGGTGTATTCACTACCGTTACACCGTCATTGTGGGCTTTTTGGGTATTTTAATTGTCAGTGCGGGGCTATTCGCCGGTGGACTCATTAAGTTTATCGCCAACCCAAAAATCCCTCATGATTTCCCTGGCATTAATATCGAAATGAATCTCGCCAGTTCAGAGAGCGCAACCTTGGCAACGGCTCGCAAAATTGAACAAGTGGTGCTCGATGTTGAAAAACAAATTGAACAGCAATACGGCCAGCCCATGATCCGCGATATTTCTGTCAACATGCAAGGGCGCACTAACGCTCGCTTGATGATGGTATTGGTAGAGCCGCATTTGCGTCCTATGGATACCTTTGCGCTCAGTGCTCTGTGGCGTGAAAATATGCCGCCACTGCCGGGACTGAAATCAATGACCATCGACGATAGCATCATGAATGGCGGCGGTCGTGATGATGGCGATATCAGCTTCCGTTTAGAGGGTCGAGATAACGAACAATTGAAAGAAGTGGCCGCCAAACTCAAAGATAAACTTGCCACCATGGCCGGTGTAGGTGATATCAATGACTCCATGCAAAGTGCCACCGAAGAAGTACAGCTGGATTTAAAACCTATTGCCTACAGCTTAGGGCTGACCTTAGCCGATGTTGCATCGCAGGTGAACTTTAGCTTTTACGGTTTAGAGGCACAGCGCATTCTTCGCGATGGTGAAGAGTTAAAAGTGATGATCCGCTACCCCATTGAACAGCGAAATTCCATTAGTGAAATTAATGATGTGCGCATTATCACGCCTGCTGGCGCTGAAGTGCCACTGGCAGAAGTCGCCGAGGTGACGCTGGTCGACGGTGTTAACCGCATCCGTCGCGAAAATGCCAAGCGCACGGTTAACGTGTGGGCTGCGGTAGATCCCAATCAAGCTGAACCTTTTACCATTGCCCGAGAGATCCGTGATGAGTATCTGCCAGCCTTGTTGAAGAACTACCCCGGCGTACAAAGCAAGGTTGCTGGACGCGTGCAAGAGGAAATGGAAAGCGTTGCCGAGCAAATCCGCGATTTAGTGCTATCGCTGATGATTATCTTTGCATTATTGGCGATTCCTTTACGCTCTTACACCCAGCCCTTGTTGATCATGTCAGTGATCCCCTTTGGCGTGGTCGGCGCAGTTTATGGCCATGTATTTATGGGCATGACCATGAGTAGCCTGTCATTCTTTGGCATTATCGCCGTGGCCGGTGTGGTGGTTAACGACTCGCTGGTCATGGTGGACTTTGTCAATAAAGCGCGTGCCCAGGGCATCTCTATAAAAGATGCGGTGGTCGAAGCAGGTTGCAAGCGTTTTCGCGCTATTTTGCTTACCTCAATCACCACCTTTATCGGCCTTATCCCGATTATCACTGAAACCAGCTTGCAGGCACAAATTGTGATCCCTATGGCGGTTTCCTTGGCTTTCGGGGTGCTCTTTGCGACGGTGATCACCTTGGTACTCATTCCTTGCCAATATGTGGCGCTGGAAGATGCCAAGCGCCTGATGCGCAAATGGTTCTCTCGCCCTGAGCCAGGCACCGAAGTAAGTGATAAACCGGCTACACAACATAATTAAGCATTGTTACTAACCCAACCACAAAGCCCCACATCGCGGGGCTTTTTTTGTGAGCGAGTCATTTTTGAGAGGTTATAAGCTAATCGCTGCGGGCCAGTAATAACGGTTTTTACTTCAAGGCTGTTAAGAGCGAGAAGCAAACAGCTACTCTAAATCATTATTGGACAGAAACACGTTAGAGTATTTATTCGGTAACGCTCCAATATGGGGCGCACAAAAGCTCGGCTAAAATTAGCGAAGAATGAGCGCAAGCCTGCTGTTTTGCGTCCACGGTTTAATTAATTTGTTATACGTTTTTACTACTGATTATTTTACGACAGGCATTAGCCACATCGGAACGATAATATCGTATTGTTTCAGCTAGCTCCTCGTCTGCTTTTATAAGAAAATCAGCTGAGCAATTAGGGCGAACATGCTTTAAAGGCAAATGGTCTGTTTCTGACTCAATAACACCGAATACATGATATTCAGTGTCCCAACATTGCCCATATTTTTCGTTACCAATACGCCAAAGAGCAATTACGCCCGAATTCAGATAATAAGTGCACCACTCATGGTTAAGAGGTGACAGACGATCAACTGCCTGTTGGTGGTATTCTAATGTCGCCAAACAAAAAGAGTA
>NZ_JAKRFV010000017.1:0-87439 GCF_022347945.1 Pseudoalteromonas sp. MM17-2
TCATCACCAGGCTCCTAATTAGAGAGACCCGTTGCACCAGTGCAGCGGGTTTTTTTATGCCTGTAGGCCAGGCTTCAGCCTTGCGTCACCCTAGTCAGGATAAATCCTGACCCACAACACAGCAGTCTAGTCCGGGTAAACCCCAACCTACAACACAGCACCACCTGCCACCATACTTGTAGGCAAGGCTTTAGTCTTGCAACATCTTAGTCAGGATAAATCCTGACCCACAACACAGCATCACCCTTTACCACACCTGTAGGCCAGGCTTCAGCCTTGCAGCATCTAGTCAGGGTAAAACCCCGACCTACAGCACAACCAAACAATTAAAAAAACCACACCTGTAGGCAAGGCTTTTAGCCTTGCAACATCAAGTCAGGGTAAACCCCGGCCCACAACACAGCAGTCTAATCTGGGTAACCCATGATCTACAATATTAGGCTTTTAAAAACATGATTAGGGGGTGCCAAATGGCTATATATTTTTGGTCTTTTTCGAGTGGAATTGTTAGGCTAGAGAACAGATTTTGAATTTATTAGGGCTGACTTTTGACCCTTCCGTTACTTGCTTACTTATTGATCTTTGCGCTGTTTGGTGTAGCTGCAACGTATTTCGTCAAATTCCTTTACTTTCATTGGTATAAGAATGAGATAAAGCCCAAATTTATTATTCGAGCTTTGGTTTGTATTGCCGCCGTTACTGTATTGTCGCTGGTGTTGAGCGCCTTCGGTTATTAATACGTTTCTTTATTGGCATTGCTCTGTACTGCGACGCACTGCTTTGCTTTGCATTGTGCTGCGGGTCGCGTAAGGTGCTGACAGATACTCACCATGCCTTTTTCAGCATTTAGTTGGCTTTCCTGAGCAGCCAAACTGTTTGCTAACTCAGACACTTGCTGCGGATCTGCTGATTTACTTGAATATACAAGATATTGGCTTGGACCGCCGCAAGCACGGCTACCCACTGCAACCACCTTACATTGGCTGGCACTGTCACAAGATTTGTCCTGCGTCAGTGCTTCTAAACGTTGATAATCAGCTTTGATGGATTGCTCGGTGGCACTAATGGCGCGCTCTTCGTTAATCGGTTGGCTAAGCTGTTCGCCGTCGATCCGCTTATCTTTTCCTAGGTTATCTGTTGTTGACTCAGAGCTAGCTCGCTCTACGGCTGTCTCTACTTCATCGGTCGTGTTTTGTGGCTCATTATTTTGACATGCAGTGAGGGAGAGCAGTGCAAGGGGGATAATTAAGTGGCGCATAGTATTTATAATTGTTGATGAGTATAGTGACCATAATACAAACATTGCGCTAATGCGCAAATGCAGATGTTATGGTCACCTAGCTCAGGCTATCTATTTTTGAATGCCCCCTAGGGTAAGCCCTTTAGGATCGAGTAATTTCTCTAGCTCTTTATAAGGAATGTCGGTTTGTGCTGCAGCTACATCGAGAATAGCTTTATTCTCTTTGTAAGCTTGCTTGGCAATAGCGGCCGCCTTCTCATATCCAATAATGGGGTTAAGCGCTGTTACCAGAATGGGATTCTTTGCTAAAGAACGCTGTAAGTTATCCTCTCTGACGACGAAGCTGGCAATTGCCTTATCAGCCAAAGCATAGCTGGTATTGGTCAGTAACTCGATACTCTGCAATACGTTATAGGCGATAACGGGCAACATTACGTTTAGTTCAAAGTTACCAGCCTGACCGGCTACGGTAATAGTACTGTCATTACCTATGACCTGCGCCGAAACCATGGCTGTGGCCTCAGGGATCACCGGGTTCACTTTGCCAGGCATAATGGATGAACCAGGTTGCAGTGCTTCGAGCTCTATTTCACCAATCCCACCTAAAGGTCCAGAGTTCATCCAACGTAAGTCGTTAGCGATTTTCATAAACGCGACCGCAGCAGTCTTTAGTTGCCCGGATACCGCAACCACCGAATCTTGAGTTGCGATGTGGTAGAACAGGTTTTCTGCCCCTTGGAAGTGACTATCGGTTTGGGCAGCGAGCTGTTTAGCGAAACGTGCCGAAAATTCAGGATCAGCATTGATACCTGTGCCTACAGCAGTGCCGCCTTGGGCAAGTTGATGTAAGTGCTCAGCACTAGCGCTGACTTGTTGCTTCGCCTTAACGACTTGTTCGCGCCAAGCCGACATGCTTTGAGCGAAGGTAACAGGCATGGCATCCATTAAATGTGTGCGGCCGGTTTTAACATGGCTGCCCACTTGTTCAATCTTAGCTTCTATCACACTAATGAGGTGATCCAGTGCTGGGATCAGCTCTTTCTCTATCGCCAGCGCACTACTTACGTGAATTGCTGTTGGGATCACATCATTGGAGCTTTGCCCCATATTTACATGATCATTGGGGTGTACATTATCACCCAGTAACTGACTTGCCCGCGTAGCAATGACCTCATTCGCGTTCATATTGGTACTGGTCCCTGAGCCGGTTTGAAATACATCCACAGGGAAGTGCTCAAGGTGCTCGCCAGCAATAATTTCGCGACAGGCATTGTCTATTGCACCACCCACATTGGCATCGAGATGCCCTAGCTCGGTATTAACGGTGGCGGCTGCGCGTTTTATCTGTGCCAATGCCTGAATAAAACGTGCTGGCATACGCATGGCACTGATGTGAAAGTTGTTCACAGCGCGTTGGGTTTGTGCTTGATATAAGGCATCTGCTGGGACCTGTAGCTCACCCATGCTGTCCTTTTCATGTCGGTACTCTGTGCTCATAATGTGCTCCTTAATAGGGGTTGAACTCATGACAGAGAACGCGAGCTTCTTGGCTGAGTGCTCTGTACTTATACATACCCTGTTGCTGGCGATAAAAACGCTGAAGGGCAAGCTGGGGTTTGTGCAGCTGACAAAGGCTTTGTTTCCTTACTTGCTGTTCCAACAAAGGGTCACAGATGATATTAACCAATTGGTAAAACGTGCGACGTAAATAAAGCTCTTGTAATAAATACATCTGTCGAGCTCCATAGTAGCGAGCCCAATGCAAACCCGTTTCAATAAACTGTGCAACTAAGTTGGGTGCTTGGCCTCGCTGACACCGCGATAGACGGCGCAGTTGAGCTCCAAGAAATTCAAGCGAAATCTGTGGCACGGTGCAAATCCCTCTTTGGCTGTATTGATAATAATTATCATTACAGCCAAAGAGGGAAGATGCAAGTGGTTTTGTGATTAATCCAAATAGGCTTTTAACATCCAAACAAGCTTCTCTTGTTCTTTAATGTAATCGCTCATTAACGCGGCTGTACCTTCGTCTTGGTTATCGCCGGCATCACTGAGCACCTTACGCTGCATTTTTATTAGTGTTGAGTAGCCATCGACGAGTGATTGTACGGCTTGGCCGCCGTCGCTGACATTTTTCACTTCGTTAATTTGGCTTAATTCGATAAAGTCCGAAAATGCGTGTAAGGGCTCACCGCCCAAGGTAAGAATACGCTCAGCTATTTCATCTACTTTTTCCAACAGCAAATTATAAATTTCCTCAAACTTCACGTGCAGCTCGAAGAAATCACGACCTTTGATGTTCCAATGGAAGCCACGGGCATTCATATACTGAATTTGATAGCAACTTAATAGCCGATTGAGTGATTCAATTACGTTTTGAGTTTCTTCACTATCTAATCCAATGGCATTGATTTGCGACATAGCTGTCTCCTGTGCATGGTTGTTTGCTGATAATCAGTATGGCCTAAAGGCATCTGATAACAAGCAGATAAATTCGATGCCTGACATCACTTTTAGCGATAACAACACCGACCCTATAATCATACTTGGGCATGATGTATGCCAAAAACAAGGCCGAGGAGATGAATTTTTGATCTAACGCAACAACTCGATACCGATGATTTATTGCCCAGTGAAAACTTGATTTAACGCAAGGTTACTTTCCTTGTGCAGGCCATACTGAAACCATCAACGATGAGGAGATAGGGCAATGACAAAAGCAAAAAAAGCAGAAATCACAGTATGTATTATCGCCGTACTAACCTTTGTAATCGGTCTTGTTGGTCATTTAGCTGGAGCCAGTTATGCCAACTCTGATGCGTTTGGCATTATTGCTGCGCCAATCCCATTGATAGTCGGTGTTATTGCGGTAATTGCGTATAAAATCGCAGCGGCTGCTGAGGATTAAGTCTTTAGCTGCGCCAAGATATAATCGACCACCTTACGCGAGTAAATGAGGCTGGTGTGGCTAAGGTGAAAAACTTTATGCTGCGCCATACCTGAGACGCGGGTTTCATCAACCATGACCGTACCATCTGACGGCTTGCCCTGCTCAAATAATGGCAGTAAGCCAAAGGGCAAGTCTCCGGCGATACTGTAGAGTTGGGCTGAGAAGGGCCAATCTTGGCTTTCACTCACGAGGTACTCAAGGCTATTCTTCAACAGTGCTTGCATGCCCCGGTCCTGCATATGGCGGGCTATTTGTGCCCCTTTGTGTGGGGTACCAAGGGTAAAGACCTTTTTTACCTGGTCCGTCTGTGGAAACGCCTGACTGAGGTATTGCCGAGCAATAAGGCCGCCCAAGGAATGACAAACAAAAGCGCACTGGTCATCGGCGATGAAGTCATTAATTTGCGCAAAGATTTTATCGGTATCTGGGTTCAGGGTGTTGTATGACACATTTAAAATGCCATACCCCTGCTTTTTAAGACGTGCGCAAAGAGGGCGCATTACGAAGCCAGACATATACAATCCGTGTAATACAACTACCTTAGTGATCATAGTGACTCCGTTGATAACAATGGCGTTAGTATTTAGCCTTGTCCTTGCAACAAGGTCAAGGGGATTTGTAAGCTGGTCTCGCTATCACTCACCCACACTTCATTATCTTCGATGGTAATCGTTAAATCTAAGCTTCTGGAGGCCATTGCTGCCAGCTTCTGCGTATCTTCATAAGCAAGGCTGACGATACGCAGGTTATCAAACCCAGCGAGTTTCGCTTGGTGTTTTTGCCACCAAGCTTGCTGGCTTCCTTCACCATAGGCATAAAGTAATACTTGCTGTGCTCGGCTACAGGCCTTTTTTAGGCGCTTGTCATCAGCGAGACCAAGTTCTACCCATAAGTGAATGCTATCATCGTCGTTTATCCACCACAGCTCGGGCTCATCATCGGCACATAAGCCTTTGGTGAAAACTAGATTATCATTAGCATTTAAGGCAAAGGCAAGCACTCTGATCATCATCCGTTGGTCGGTTTCTGATGGGTGCTGCGCGAGGGTAAAAGAGTATTGCTGATAATGATGGCGGTTTAAATCACTAATGTTCAATCGTGCCTTGATGATCGTTGCTTTTAGGGCCATGCCTGTTCCATAAGAGAGAAGAAAAGCGGGCAGTATACACATTAACGGGTGATCTTGGCGTGTCTCGAAGGTAAAATAATTATTCATCACTTAGGGGAGAGAAAACATGGCAATCCAGTGGTTCCCAGGCCATATGAATAAAGCGCGTAACGAAATTAAAGAGATCATGCCACAAATGGATGTCATCATTGAGGTATTGGACGCGCGAATTCCCTACAGCAGTGAGAACCCTATGGTTGGCGCGTTGCGCGGTGATAAGCCAGTCATTAAAATCCTAAATAAGGCTGACCTGGCCGACCCGCAGATGACCACTCAATGGATGGACTACCTTGAGCGCGAAAATGGTGTCAAAGCCATGCCGCTCGCGAACGATAAAGCGGGCCATACTGGCAAAGTCATTGATCTGTGTAAAAAGCTTGTGCCGCACAAAGTAGGTGCCGATAAACAGATTAAAGCCATGATTATGGGGATCCCTAACGTTGGTAAGTCAACGCTTATCAATACGCTTGCGGGGCGCATCGTTGCTAAAACCGGCAATGAACCTGCGGTCACCAAAGCGCAACAGCGGATAAAAATAGACGAAGGGATCATGCTTTACGACACCCCTGGGATGTTATGGCCTAAGGTTGAAAACGAGAACTCCGGCTATCGTTTAGCGGCAACAGGCGCTATTCGTGATACCGCTATTGATTATGAAGAGGTTGCCAGCTACACCTGTGAGTATTTGCTACAAGCGTATCCGGCATTATTGAGCCAACGCTATAAAGTGTCACCACTGCCAGAACATGACTATGACTTTATGCTTGCAGCGGGCAAAAATCGCGGCTGTCTGCGTGGTGGTAATCAGGTTGATCTTCATAAGTTCGCTGAAATTCTCATTAACGAGTTACGTGATGCGGTGATTGGACGTATTACCATGGAAACTCCGCAGATGCGTGAGCGAGAGGAACAGATGGTTGCCGAATTGCGCGCGGCAGCAGAGGCTAAAAAGGCGGCTAAGGAAGAAGAAAAGCGGCAACGACGTGCAAGAGCACGGAAAAACCGTCGCTGATATCACGACAAATTTTAGACATAAAAAAAGCCCTTTCGGGCTTTTTTGTTTTCATATCTACCGTCACCGATATGAGCAATGTAGCAAGTAAAATAGTAGGGTGGTTGGCGGCCTAACAGTTCAAGGGGCGTTGAGGAGTGCAGCCACCAACCAAAGCGCATTACGTGCGCAACACGTGTTTCAGGGTCGAGAAACAAAGTTGTCCGCAACAAAACGTTTAATGACATCACTGCTTTCGAATGCGTTCCCGTTTTGTTGATATTGATTATCAATAAGATTCGCCTTTGTGTCAACGCTTTTTGCAAATAATTCTCATTAATATCTGTGTTTTTCTATAACAACCTGAAATTATTAAAATTTATTTTTCTTCTTTTTTATTGGAATGGTTCTTGAGTAAGCATTAAGGACAGTAACGATAGAAGGAGCCATGTTATGGGTTTAAAAATTCCTACCTCTGTATCCAGTGAACAAGAGCAAGATATTGAAATTATTGATCAATTAATTGAGTCTTTAGAAAATGAGCGAGTCCTAATTCAAGATGTGCAAAAACACGCTGAAGACGAATCTTTGCAAGCACGCATGAAAGTCTTACATGATCATAAGCGTTATTTGCAAACCGAGTTAGCAAAAGCGGTAGGGCAACAGCAGCAACTCGACGAAGTCGACACCAGTTTATTAGGAGATTTGAAGGAGTGGCAGGCAAAGCTTGAGTCCGTAGTGGGCGACAGTGTGCAAGCTTTCCTCGAAGAGTTGAATTCACAGCAACACAAAACCTTAGTGCAATGTCGTAATGCCGCGCAGGTGATGAATGATAGTCAGGGAGCCCAACAGGTTGAGACCGTGATTGCCCAATTGGAAACTCATGAGCAGTACCTCAAGCGTTTTCTGAATGCGTAGTCTATGGTTAATGAAAACAACAAAAGGAAGTAATTTATGAGCGAGAATTACCCCCAGGGACACTTTTGCTGGACCGAATTGTGTTCATCCGACTGGCAAAGTGGGAAAACATTTTACAGTGATTTGTTTACTTGGTCGGCTGAGGACCAGCCTATCGGCAATGGGCTTTACTATACCATGCTGAAAAAGCCACAAGGGGATGTGGCTGCGATGTATCAAATGCCCGCCGATCAACATGCTCAGGGTGTTCCCAGTTATTGGTTGAGCTATATTGCCGTTGATGACGTAGACGCTATGGCAGACAAAGCAAAGTCGCTGGGGGCAACCATAGTACACGGTCCACATGATGTGCCCGAGGCGGGCCGCATGGTGTTGTTGTGCGACCCTGTGGGCGCCATGGTAGCGCTATGGCAGGGCCAGGGGCACAAAGGGGCCAGTGTGCAAAATGAGGTTGATACGCCGTGCTGGTTTGAGTTAGCGACCCGCGATATTGAATCTAGTACTAGTTTTTACAGTGAGTTGTTGGGCTGGCGCGCCGAACTAAAAGCCATGGAAGGAATGGATTACACCCTGTTCAAAGCGGGTGACACTATGGTCGGTGGTATGGTGGCCATGGATGAGCAGTGGCCTGATGATATTCCGCCACATTGGATGATCTACTTCAGTGTCAACGATTGTGATGCACAAGCAGAGCAAGCTAAAAAACTTGGTGGCGAAGTATGTGTGCAGCCCATGGATGTACCTGAAGTAGGCCGTTTTTGCGTCCTCACAGATCCACAAGGAGCAGTCTTTTCAATCATAAACCTTAATCAATAACTTGGGTTTTATTGATTTACCCCCACCCTAAACTCATCAACTTAAAAAGAGGATGAGTGATTATGAGCCAACATGTGGTGATCACCGGTGCCAATCGGGGCATCGGTTTACAGCTAGCAAAAATTTATAAAACTGCTGGAGCTAAGGTTATTGTCGTGGTCAGGCGTAGCAGCGATGAGCTTGATGAGCTAGATGTTGATGTGCGCACAGGGTTTGATGTAAGCCACGCTGATGATGTGGCCCGCTTGCGCACTGAGCTTAAAGACGAGCACATCGATTTATTGATTAATAATGCCGGTGTGTTTCGTAACGAAACCCTGGCAGAGATGAACTTTGACACCATCAATGAACAGCTCTCGGTCAATGCAGTGGCTCCTGTGCGTGTGACTCATGCATTGCGTGATAACTTTAACAAAGGCGCGAAAGTGGCGATGATCACCTCACGTATGGGCTCTATTGCCGATAATGGTTCTGGAGGCTACATAGGCTACCGTATGTCTAAGGCCGCGTTAAATGCAGCCTCAGTGAGCTTGGCCCATGAACTTAAAGCACAAGATGTGGCGGTGGGGTCAATTCACCCCGGATTCGTGCAAACCGAAATGGTCGGTTACGCTGGCGATATAGGCCCTGACGTTGCAGCACAGCGCATCAGTGAGCGTATTGACGAGCTAAACTTAAATAACAGCGGCGGCTTTTGGCATGCTAACGGTGAAACCTTACCGTGGTAAGCTAGCAATCGATACCATCTATCTCTAAGCAGGCAGCAAGCGTGTAGAGCAGCGTTTGCTCCGCCTCGTTAATGTGTGCATCGTGCTCTACGCATACACGACAAGCCTCCAGTAACTGTTGCCGTTTGACCACAGGGAGGCCTTTTATGACTCGCAGGGCGCGCTGCAATCGTGTCAGCTGGCATCGCGCTTCATGCTCTAAGCTAAGCGGTATCTGTAGATGCTGCGCCGCTGCAGCAAGCGCCAGGCGTTGTTGCTCTGGGTTAGCATGGCCATAGCTTGCCAAAGCGCCAAGAAGCTGCTCACAAGCTGCAACAATCACTGTTTTATTCATAACCGGCAATGCACCAACGGTTTTATCAGCGAGGGCATGAGCGCTCAGCTGCTGAAAAGACCAAGGAACAAGCTCCCAGTTCTCACACAGCGCAGCGAGCTCTTTTAGCTGGGCAAGAAATTGGCTGCGTTGCGCTTTGGGCAAACAGCGAATCGCACCAATGGCAACCTCAAGCAGGCGAAATTGAGGTTCGGTGCTGAGCTTCGTTAATGCAAGCTCAGCCCTATCCAGCTTATATATATCAACATAAGGAAGCGCGGCGATAAACGTTAGCTGTGCTTGGCGATTCGGCCAGTGTTGATGAAGGCACAGTAACATAACTAACCATCGCGCATCGCTCGGCTCATGAGCTAAGTAGCTTAGAGAGTCCTCTATCCCCATGAGTTTTTCTCGAAAGTCGCCATACACTACTTGTGGCTGCGGATTGCGCCCTTGGCTGGCACTAAAAGCCATGGTATTTGCTTGGCTTGGCGCCGTGCGTGGGCGCTCTTTTAATTGTCCATGCCAATGTGGATCAAGCCTGCGAATACGTTTCGTTAGCGGCGGGTGAGTGCTTAACCAGGTTAACCATGGACTCAGTGCATCACTAAAAAAATAATGACTGAATAGGTGCGCATTATTTTGCCTTAAGGTGTTTTTGCGAGGATTTTCGGCAATAGCCAGTAAGGCCCCGGCCAGTGCTTGTGGGTTACGGGTAAACTGCGCTGCACCAGCGTCAGCAAGGTATTCCCGCTGGCGACATACCAGCGCTTTGATAATGTCGCCAAGTTGTGTCCCCAGCCACCCAAATAGTGTCAGAATAACGCCGAACACTGTGGTAAACCCTGCGCCATCTGTGCGTTGCGCGTTGTGGCGACGGGACGCATTCATGGCGCTATAAATTAAGTTTTCACCGGCTTGGCCTATAAAGGTGATGCCATAAAGTAAGGCAGACATACGCACATTAAGGCGTACATCACCATTGACTATGTGGCTGAATTCATGGGCGACGACCGCTTGTAGTTGCGCTCGGCTGAGCTGCTCGAGCGCGCCTTGAGTGATGGCAATGACACTATCGCGACGATGGTAGCCCGCTGCAAACGCATTAATACTGGGCTGGTTGGCAAGTAAATAGGTGCTCGGAACGGGCATCCTGGCGGCAATAGCGACCTCTTCAACAACATTCAGTAGCACCCGCTGTTGTTCATGGTAGGTGTTTGTTTGCACCAGCTGCCCCCCTAGTTGCTCAGCAATAACACTGCCACCACGGCGCAATTGCCAGTACTTATAAAGTATGGCTGTACTGATAATTGCAGTGATGGAAAGGGTGAGCCCGAGGTGGATTGAAGCGTCAGCTCCATGCGCGATACCATAGTTAAACAGGGTGTATGGGTCAGTTGAAAGAATGCTCATCAGCCATAAAAATGGCCAATGTGCGAGGGCGATGAGAGCACCCACAGCGAGCACAAATAATACCAGCAGTAGCCAAGTCTTACGCCTTGCTTGGCGCTGCTGAGAAAAGAAACCGCTCACGGCTACTTAAATGAGACGCTAGGAGCTTGGCGTTGTCTTTGTGGGTCATCCAGTTCTAGCAGTTTGGCATCTTGGTTATGACCTGTCATGTTGGCAATCAACACCGGTGGGAAACTTTGTCGGTAACTGTTATAGGCAAGTACTGAGTCATTGTATGCTTGGCGTGCGAAAGCGATACGGTTTTCGGTGCTTGATAACTCTTCACTTAGATTGGCCATAGTCGCGTCGGCTTTTAATTCGGGGTAGTCTTCTATGCTCACTTGTAAGGCGCCAAGGGCACTGCTCAAGGCGCCCTCCGTTTGCGCTAAATGGGCAAGTTTAGCCGAAGATAATTCACCACCCGAGAGGCTTTGTAGGGCACTTACAGCTTGATTTCTTGCTTGGGTAACCGCTTTTAAGGTCTCACTTTCATGGTCTAAATAAGCCTGAGCGGTGGCGACTAAGTTAGGCACAAGATCATGGCGGCGATGCAGCTGCACATCTATTTGCGCAAAGGCATTTTGGTATTCGTTTTTATAGCGTACCAGCGAGTTGTAAATCACTATGGCAATGACGACTACCACTGCCGTGATGATTAAAAATAGTTCCATAATAAAGATCTCGCGCAAAAAATTGGGTTAACTATACCTGAATTGTGCACAAAATCAGCCAACATGTAGACATTTTTTGCTATCATGAAAGCTGTTTTAGTCTTACCTAATTGGGGCTTGCCATGGAGTTATCGCAAGGCGCTGTACTCAGCCTACCGCTTTTTCAATTCAACGATGAATTACCAAATCGTGATTTAGACCACCCAGATTTATACTTAGAAGTGGTTCTTGACGAGCAGTTACTTGCTCACCTGTGCCAAAACCCAGCGCAAGATCAGAGCGTCAGCTTACAATTGGCCGATTATCAATTGCTGGCGCATACCGAGTCTGTTCCAAGTGAATCCCACAGTGCCATGTTAATGCTCACTCATGGGCCACTTTTAGCAGCCACTTTAGAGCGCGATAATGGCGTTAGTTACGTATCACCCCAACTGGAAATGATGCCGACCTTTGATCTAGGGGATGATGATGAATAAACTGACGTGGGGTTTGCTGTTGCTGCTATGTACGGGCTGCGCCGTATTAGGTGCGCAGAAGTATGATAGCCTTTTTGGCCCTGAGCAGGTTCAAAACCGCAGTAACAATGTAAGTCCTGCACAAAGCGACTTTTTTACCGAGCAAGTCAAACCCGTGATAGATAACCGCTGTGTCGTCTGCCACGGGTGCTATGATGCGCCTTGTCAGTTGAAAATGTCATCTCCTGAGGGTATTGAACGTGGTACCTCTACAGACTTGGTCTATGATGGCACCCGGCTACTTGCGAGTAAGCCGAGCCGCTTATTCGTTGATGCCCACACCACGCAACAGTGGCGTGAGCGTGGCTTCTCACCGGTGCTTAACGAGCGTGAGCAAAGCGCCCATGCTAATTTGGTGGGCAGCGTGATGTATCAAGCTCTGGCATTGAAACAGCAGCACCCGCTGCCAGATCAAGCCATTCTGGGTGAGGAATTTGACTTTGCTCTGGATAGAGACCAAACCTGTCCCACTATTGGCGAGTTTCAACAATACGCTCAAGATAAACCTCATGCGGGCATGCCCTATGGTTTGCCAGCACTGACCAGTAAAGAAATGTCGGTGCTCACACAGTGGTTGCAAGATGGCGCGAAAATGCCCGAGCACGCACCCATTAGCGCTGAGCTGCAAACTGAAGTGAACAAGTGGGAACGTTTTCTTAATCAAGATGATAACAAACACCGCTTAAGCGCTCGTTATATTTATGAGCACTGGTACCTGGCCAATATCTATTTTGATCAAATCAGCACCTCGGAGTTTTTCACCTTAGTTCGTTCGCGCACGCCTCCCGGTGAAGCCATCGATGTTATTGCCACTCGCCGCCCTTATGAAGACCCTAAGGTAGCGCGCGTTTATTACCGCCTGTTGCCTCGAAAAAGTACCGTACTGGCCAAAACCAATATTCCACTGGCGTTGAATAATGACAAGCTAGCTCGCTTGCGATCACAATTTATTGCGCCGGAATATGCCGTGCCGTCACTGCCAGGGTATGACATAAAAGTCGCTTCAAACCCGTTTAAAGTCTTTGCAGCTATTCCCGTAGGCTCTCGATATCAATTTATGCTCGATGAGGCTGAGCTTATTATTCGTGGTTTTATTCAAGGGCCTGTCTGTCGAGGTCAGATTGCTTTGAATGTGATTAATGACCAGTTTTGGGTCGCCTTTGTTGACCCTAAATTCGTGAGTCAGCCCAAAATTGATGAATTCTTAATGCGCCACGAAGATATGCTCGATATGCCTGCCCAAGAAGATTCGAACGCTTTGCCTATTTCTAGCTGGGTCAAATACGCCGCGAAACAAAGTACATATTTGGAGGCCAAATCGAAGCTTGCCAATGAAGTTTTTGCCAATGGCCAACACCTCACCGAAAACCTTATTTGGCAAGGGGAAGGGCATAATGACAATGCCGCATTAACGATTTTCCGGCACTTTAACTCGGCAACGGTGGTCAAAGGCTGGGTCGGCGAGCAACCCAAAACCGCTTGGATTTTAGATTACTCATTATTTGAACGAATTCATTATCTGCTGGTGGCTGGGTTTGATGTATACGGCAATGTTGGTCATCAACTGATCACTCGTCTGTACATGGACTTCCTGCGCATGGAAGGCGAAGATAACTTTCTTGCCTTACTACCTAAAGAGCAGCGCAAGGCACTACGGGCTCATTGGTATAGAAAATCACCCACCAGTCTTGTCGAGTTTATGAAAGACACCAATGTGCGCTTTGAGCAACCGACAGGCATTGATTACAAAACGTCACAGCCACAACAAGAGCTTTACCAGCGCTTAGCCACAAAGCTCTCGGCGGTATTAAGTCAGCGTTATGATTATCAAAAAGTACCTAATGTGCTGCGCCAACTGAATGCCATGCCAAGCACAGCGGTGAACTTATTACCACAAGTGAGCTATATCTTGGTGGCCAATGCTGAGGATGATTATCAGGCGTATACTTTGCTGCATCACAATGCCCACTACAACATCAGCAGCTTATTAGACGAGGAAGATCAGCGCGCCTACGATGAAGATAAAGCACTCGTCATCCCCGGCTTTATTGGTGATTACCCTGAAGCGCTATGGTTGTTACAACCACAGCAGCTGGAAGATTTTGCTGCGCATATGCAAAAAATGACCAGCGAGGCTGATTACCGTACCTTAAAAAGTCGTTTTGCCGTGCGTCGTACTGACCCGCAATTTTGGCGCTTTAGCGATATTTTGCACCAGCAGGTGAAAAAATATCGGGGAATAGAGTATGGCTTATTAGATTATAACCGACTTGAAAATCGTTAACCTTTCTAGAGCTAATTGTTTGTTAAATATAGATAAATAATTAGCTTCTAATGATTTTATAGCAGTCTTTTTTAGCAAATTGGTACAGAAATGAAAATGTAACAATTTGCAAAGACTTGTTTACCTGTGGCGGTTTTGGCAAAATTGCCGCTGTGCCTAAAATTAGAGAACAACAATGCACTATTGGTTTGTATTATTGCTCGCCCTGAGCGCAACATTCGCAGCGCAGGGCAATGAAAAAAAGCTCAGTAAATGTATTAGCCCCGCAGGTAAAGTAACCTACACCACTAAACGCTGTCCTGCAGGGCATCGTGAAGAGGTTATGCGTGAGCAGTTATCGCTTATTCAGTTTGCTGAAAAAGCGCGCAAAACACCGGATGTGGGCCCTAAAGAAGCTGACGAAAGTGACCTGACTTATTACTTGCGTTCTAACTACGGCGGTACTAACTGGGTAGAAAACATTCAACGTAGCTACTTAGAAAAATACAACGCTGTAGTGGTAGTTGATACCTTCCGTTTGCATAAGCTTGAAGGTATTTGTCGAGCGACACAAAAGTGGATCAGTGAACACCCACACCCTATCTTTGAGCTCAGAGATATGCGCTTTGAGTTTACCACGGGCTCTTCATTTGATACCCGTTACGTGACGCAAGGCAAATGTGATTATCGCCTACGTTAATAACGAAAAGGAGCCTAGGGCTCCTTTTTTAATGACTCATAACTTGTTTTGCAGCGGCCAGTAGTAACGGCTCTGATAAACGAACACGATAATTTGGATTGGCGTACTGGAAATGCACCATCCCTTGCGTATCGAGCACAAACACGGCAGGCACTGGCAGCGCCACTTTTTGCTCACCATCCAAGCCAACAAAGTTTACGCCCAACTTATTACGATAAACTTTAGCCGTTTTATCATCTAAGAAAAAAGCTAACCCCATTGCTTGTGCCAATGCCAGCTGATCGTCTGAGAGCAGTTGGTAGGTCGGTGAGCTAATAGTGCTTTGCGCAAGCTTTGCAGGACTATCTGGTGAGACGGCGATGATTTGCAAGCCCACCTCGGCGATCTGTTGCTCGATATTTTGGATATTCTTTAATTGCTTTGAACAGTAAGGACACCAGCCACCACGGTAAACAACCAACACTGTAGGCTTATTTGCTAATAGCTTTTTTAGTGCAACAGGTTGGCCCTGGGTGTCTTTCAACGTGACATCGGGCACGCTCAAGCCGGGCAGAAGCGGACTTACGCGCTCAGCTGAATCGCTGATATTGGTAATGACCGCTGCACTGGCGACACCACTGAATAACAATAAGATGGCTCCTACAACAGAGCCCGCAAGTGTTTTAGATAACATAAAATTCCTTTATTAATACTGTGAAAGCAATGCAACTAGAACGGCCCTAGGGTGATAATCTTTCACGCTATAGGTATGATAGGCAAATACACAGACAATGAGAGATTAAAGAATGTCTAGCGCAGCAAATAAAATTGCCATCATGTTAGAAATGCAGCATGCCATGAATACCAAAGTTCACGAGCAATGGTTTGAGCAAGGGTTTGAGTGGTATCGGGCTATTTGGGTTGAGTGTGCGGAAATGCTGGACCACTATGGTTGGAAATGGTGGAAAAAACAAACTCCGGATACAGAGCAAGTGATTTTGGAGCTGGTGGATATCTTCCACTTCGGCTTGAGTCTGCGCATTGACGGCCACACTTCGTTTGCTGAGTTGGCGGCGCAAATTGAGCAGGAAATGCAAAGCCCTATTCAAGGAGCTGATTTTAAAGTCTCGTTGGAGACGTTAGCAGCTAGCGCGGTAGCTGATAAAGCTTTTAATGCTGCTGCTTTTGCCGGCTGTATGCAGCAAATTGGAATGAATATCGATGATCTTTATCGTGGTTACGTTGGCAAGAACACCTTGAACTTCTTCCGTCAAGACCATGGGTATAAAGATGGAACCTATATCAAAGTGTGGCATGGTCAAGAGGATAATGAGCACTTGGTCGACGTGGTAAAAAGTCTGGACACTGATAACCCAGACTTCGCCAAGCTCGTTTATCAAGGCTTGCAGCAGCGCTACCCCAGCTAGGCAGGCAAAATGTCACGATAATCGGTGACATTTTCATATCCGGCAAGCGGCTTGTGTGGCTGCTTGCTGTCGGGGTTAGCCACTGCTAGCAGATGATTGATCCCAAAGCACTTCGCTGCATCGAGTACCGCTGCGCTATCGTCGACGAACAACGTCCGCTTTTTATCAAAGCCTAAGTCGCTTTGCACCTGCTGCCACAGCGATTGGTGCTCTTTACTAACGCCGTAGTCATGGGTAGAAACAAGCTTATCAAGATAGCGGTCCAGCTCAGTGCGTTCTACTTTTAAGCTCAAACTATCTCTATGCGCATTAGTGAGCAAAATAAGCTCTTTTCCTGAATTTTTTAATGCCTGCAAAAACACCTTGGCATCGTCACGAATACTAATCAGGTGCTGAATTTCACGCTTTAACGTCATAATGGGCAACTGTAATTGTTGTTGCCAATAATCTAAGCAATACCATTGTATTTGTCCTTGTACTGCTTCATAGCGGGCCGCCATTTGCTCTCTGGCTTGTTGCAGCGGAATTTGTTGCTGTTTAGCGAGTTGGTGGGGGATGACTTCGAGCCAAAAATGGTTGTCAAAATGCAAGTCTAATAAAGTGCCATCCATGTCGAGTAATACGGTGTCGATATTGGACCAATTTGGCATGGGCTTTTCCTACTAAAACAATTATCATGGATTTATGTTGATAATAACAAAGTCGCGGCTATGACACAGAAAAAGCATCCAACGCCTCCAGAAATACTTGATAATAACGTGGTGGCAAAAAGTAGATTATTTACTGTTGAGGCCCTAGAGCTGCGCTTCTCGAATGGCGAGCAACGTCAGTATGAACGTATTCGAGGCGGAGGCCGTGGTGCGGTCATGATCGTTCCGGTTAACGAACATGATGAACTTATATTAGTGCGTGAGTACTGTGCCGGTACCAATGACTATCAGCTGGGGTTTCCAAAAGGCTTAATCGATCCGGGGGAAACGCCGTTTCAAGCTGCCAATCGAGAGCTGCAAGAGGAAGTGGGCTTAGGCGCTCATGAGCTTAACGAGATGAAAAAAGTGTCGCTCGCGCCTAGCTACTTTAATGCTCATATGCACATTATCACCGCCCGTGACCTTTACCACCAAACGTTGGCTGGTGATGAACCAGAGCCATTAGAGGTAGTGCATTGGCCAATGGCGCAATGGCAAGCTTTGCTTGGCGAGCCGGACTTTACCGAAGCACGAAGTGTGGCAGCTTTGCTATTATTAATACAGGCATCTAATTAAGCCACGAGGTTCAGCAGTAAAAAAGGGGGTCGTGTTGCAAGATTTTCTAGCTCCATGCATTGAGTTGGCCGAGCAAGCAGGTTTGGCCATTATGGCTATTTATCGCCAGAATGATATTGGAGAGCAGGTAAAACAAGATCACACCCCAGTGACCAAAGCAGACATTGCAGCGAATGATGTGCTTATGGCTGGGCTCGAGAAAATGGCGCCTGACATCCCGATTATGTCCGAAGAGACGCCCATTCCCAGTTTAGAAAAACGGCAGCACTGGCAGCGCTATTGGCTGCTGGACCCAATGGATGGCACCGGAGAGTTTATTCTCGAAAGCGGTGACTTTGCCGTCAACATTGCACTAATTGAAAACAATCGACCGGTGCTCGGCGTGATTCATTGGCCGGCGAAAAACACCACCTACTTCGCAACTTATCAACAAGGGGCGTATAAGAAAACGCCCCAAGGGGTTGAGCGCATCAGTGTCGCCCAACCGGCAAACCTTACTTTAGCGGTTAGCCGCAGGCAAAAACTAGAGGCCGTTAGTCAGTACTTAAATGCCACCTTCGACACCGTGCCGTTAGGGTCATGCTCACTCAAGGCCTGTATTATCGCTGAGGGGAAAGCCGATTGCTTTATGCGTATTGGTCCAACCGGTGAATGGGACACCGGCGCTTCGCAGGTGATTGTCGAAGAAGCGGGCGGGTGTATTACCGATGCAGAATTTAATCCACTCACTTATAACCAGCGTGAATCAACAGAAAATCCCGACTTTATTGTGATGGGGCATCCCGATTGGGAGTGGCAAAAAATGATTAGCCCTCATCAGCGCTCTCATCATAATTAGTCTTCAATGGTGGAAAAACCAGCAGCTGATATGGTTTCGGTGTAATTAAACTTGCATTTAAATTTTGTTGCTATATTATGGCGCTCTCGTTGGCGAAGGGGCTTCCCTAGACCCAACAATGTGGACGCGGGATGGAGCAGTCTGGTAGCTCGTCGGGCTCATAACCCGAAGGTCGTCGGTTCAAATCCGGCTCCCGCAACCAACTTCTAAAAGTTGCAAGCGTCCACAGATAATTGGCGCGGGATGGAGCAGTCTGGTAGCTCGTCGGGCTCATAACCCGAAGGTCGTCGGTTCAAATCCGGCTCCCGCAACCAACTTTTATCGCCAGTTATCACCTTATATTGACGCGGGATGGAGCAGTCTGGTAGCTCGTCGGGCTCATAACCCGAAGGTCGTCGGTTCAAATCCGGCTCCCGCAACCAATTCTTCCAATTCTTAGTAGACCTCACTACCAATTACTATTTCAAATCTATTCGACCTAAGGTCGTCGCCACTGCGTGTCGCGTTCACATCCGGCTCCCGCAACCAATTCTTAGAAACCTCTCTAGTTATATTCTATTTTTAAGTTAAAAATTCACTCGACTTACGGTCGTCGCCATGGCGTGTCGCGTTCATATTCAAGCCTTACAATGAATTACCCTGCGTTGTTTTAAATAAAACGCTATACCCCTTTTGGCAAATTTTTATATTGCTATTGTGGCGTTTTATCGGCGTGAAATCATATCTTTCTAGCTCCGGCAAAGCCGCATCCTACCTTGGCTCAAACGATTTTATTGGCGACCCCAAGATTTTCCTAATTTGATTGCATTTTAAGCGGTTTCTATGATGATGTTCGCCACAAGAGGTGATATACTCCCGCCGAATAATTTTTCGACCAATAGAGTAAAGCAATGGCAGATTTATCAAAATACAGAAATATTGGTATTTTCGCGCACGTAGATGCGGGTAAAACGACCACGACAGAGCGTATTCTGAAGCTCACCGGTAAAATTCACAAAACCGGTGAAGTACATGACGGCGAATCAACGACCGACTTCATGGACCAAGAAGCTGAGCGTGGTATTACAATCCAATCAGCAGCTGTAACATGTGAGTGGAAAGGTCACCGTTTAAACGTAATCGATACTCCTGGACACGTTGACTTCACAGTAGAAGTATATCGTTCACTTAAAGTACTTGACGGTGGTATCGGTGTATTCTGTGGTTCTGGTGGTGTTGAGCCGCAGTCAGAAACTAACTGGCGTTATGCGAACGAATCAGAAGTAGCACGTTGTATCTTCGTAAACAAACTAGACCGTATGGGTGCCGACTTCTACCGCGTTGTAGAGCAAGTGAAAAAAGTACTTGGCGCAAACCCACTAGTGATGACTCTTCCTATCGGTATCGAAGACCAGTTCTCTGGTGTTGTTGATGTACTTGAGAAGAAAGCATACGTTTGGGATGACACAGGTCTTCCTGAAAACTACGAAGTACAAGACGTTCCAGCTGACATGGTAGACAAAGTAAATGAGTATCACGAGATGCTTGTTGAAACTGCCGTTGAGCAAGACGACGATCTAATGGAAGCATACATGGAAGGTGAAGAGCCTTCTTTAGAGCAAATCAAAGCGTGTATCCGTAAAGGTACTCGTGATCTTGCGTTCTTCCCAACTTACTGTGGTTCAGCGTTCAAGAACAAAGGTATGCAGCTAGTTCTAGACGCTGTAGTTGATTACCTACCTTCACCAACAGAAGTAGATCCGCAGCCACTAACTGACAAAGACACTGGTGAGCCTACTGGTGAAGTTGCAACTGTATCTGCAGATGAGCCACTTAAAGCGCTTGCGTTCAAAATCATGGACGACCGTTTTGGTGCACTTACCTTCATCCGTATCTACTCGGGTCGCATGAAAAAAGGTGACACAGTACTTAACTCAGCAACAGGTAAAACTGAGCGTATCGGCCGTATGGTTGAGATGCAAGCTGACGAGCGTAACGAACTTACCGAAGCGCAGGCGGGTGACATCATCGCTGTTGTTGGTATGAAGAACGTGCAAACTGGTCACACATTATGTGATCCTAAGCACGAATGTACGCTTGAAGCGATGATCTTCCCTGATCCAGTAATCTCAATCGCTGTTGCACCTAAAGATAAAGGTGGTACAGAGAAAATGGGTATCGCAATCGGTAAAATGGTTGCAGAAGATCCATCTTTCCAAGTTGAGACTGATGAAGACTCAGGTGAAACCATCCTTAAAGGTATGGGTGAACTACACCTTGATATCAAAGTTGATATCCTTAAGCGTACTTACGGCGTAGACCTTGTTGTTGGTCAGCCTCAGGTTGCTTACCGTGAAACTATCACCAAAGAAATCGAAGATAGCTACACGCATAAGAAGCAATCAGGTGGTTCTGGTCAATTCGGTAAGATCGATTACCGTATCAAGCCAGGTGAAGTAGGTTCAGGCTACAAGTTCAGCTCAAGCGTTGTTGGTGGTAACGTTCCTAAGGAATTCTGGCCAGCAGTTGAGAAAGGCTTCGCATCAATGATGGAAGAAGGTGTTCTTGCCGGCTTCCCAGTACTAGACGTTGAAGTTGAACTATTTGACGGTGCTTTCCACGCAGTTGACTCATCAGCTATCGCGTTCGAAATCGCTGCAAAAGGCGCATTCCGTCAGTCTATCCCTAAAGCGGGTGCACAACTTCTTGAGCCAATCATGAAAGTTGACGTATTCACTCCTGAAGACAACGTGGGTGACGTAATCGGTGACCTTAACCGTCGTCGTGGTATGATCAAAGACCAAGAAGCGGGCGGCATGGGCGTACGCATCAAGGGTGAAGTACCACTATCTGAGATGTTCGGTTACATCGGCCACCTACGTACTATTACTTCTGGTCGTGGTCAGTTCTCTATGGAGTTCTCACACTACGCACCTTGTCCGCAAAACGTTGCTGACGAAGTAATCGCTGCAGAAAAAGCGAAAAAAGAAGCGAAGTAATAGTCGCCTCTTCTAAGAAAAACCCAGGCTAGTTGCCTGGGTTTTTTTATGCCTATTCCTCTGCCTCCGTATTCGCTGTCATATATTCATCATCTGTCCGTCAATAAATGGTTATATTTTAGAAACATTCGTTCCCTACAGTAACGACGCCAGTACAACCCTTGCTGGTACATATTTGTGGTTAAGAACAGCTTCTTAACAGCGCTAAATAATAAAACTCACGGGAACAAAAAATGAAAGTATCAAAGTTAGCCTTGGCGATGGCGGCAGCCTCGGCCATTTCCTCGCTGGTGTGCACACCAGTGCAGGCCGGAGTCTTGCCTGACGTTCAGACCAATAGTCAGTGGTATCAAACAGATAAGAATAAGCTCAACGAGAAGCAGCAATTGGCCAATCAGCAAAAACTGACTAAGGCCAAAAATGTGATTCTGTTTGTTGGCGATGGTATGGGGGTGTCCACACTCACAGCAGCCCGTATTCTACAGGGCCAAAATAACGGCAAAATGGGTGAAGAAGGTTACCTTAGCTTCGAGAAGTTTCCTTACTCGGCGCAGGTAAAAACCTATAATGTTGATGCACAAACCCCAGACTCAGCAGGCACCATGACCGCCATGGCGTCAGGGGTTAAAACTGATGTGGGTGTGATTGGTGTAGATGAAGATATCGAGCGCGGAAATTGTGCCACAGTAGCTGGTAATGAACTGATTACTGCTTTGGAGCTTGCAGAAATTCGAGGTTTAAGTACTGGTATCGTCAGCACCGCTCGTATTACCCACGCCACTCCTGCAGCAACCTATGCCAAATCAGCAGATCGTAACTGGGAAGACGTGTCAGACATGCCTGCGCAGGCAGTTGCGCAAGGGTGTGAGGATATCGCTACGCAATTGGTTAACTTTGAACAAAACCTTGAAGCGCGCTTTGCTGGTACTGACGTGGATGGTATAGAAGTGGTTATGGGCGGTGGCCGTCGTCACTTCCTACCGAAAGACGAAACGTATAACACTCTTGATGCCCGCAGCGCTATCGAAGGAGACCGCACCGATGGTCGTGACCTGACTCAGGAATGGCAACAAAAGTATGCCGATGGTGTCTATGTATGGGATCGTGCTGGCTTTGATGCTATAGCCGATGACGCTCAGCGGGTGTTTGGACTGTTCAATGAATCTCATATGCAATATGAAGCTGACCGAGGCAATGATCTTGCTGGTGAGCCTTCCCTATCGGAAATGACCGCTAAAGCAATATCTGTGCTTGATAATAACGATACAGGCTTTTTCCTTACGGTTGAATCCGGGCGTATTGACCACGCTCACCACGCGGGTAATGCATACAATGCGCTGAACGATACAATCGAACTGGCTAATGCCGTGCAGTATGCCATCGAGAACACGAACCCCGAAGAAACATTGATTTTGGTGACTGCGGATCACAGCCACGTCTTTACCATTGCCGGTTACCCTAAACGTGGTAACCCTATTCTGGGTCAGGTAGTGGCGGTAGGGCAGCAGCAGCCGACGCTTGCAGCAGATGGTAAGCCTTACACCACGCTCGGTTATGCCAATGGCTTGGGCTTTCGCGACCTAGGCATGGAAACTAATGCTGATGCCAGCTACAGCGATGCGCCGCAAACCGGGCGTCAAAATCTGGCGGGTATCGATACCACCACCCCAGGTTTTCACCAAGAAGCAACCATTCCACTTAGCTCAGAGACACACGCAGGCGAAGATATTTCCCTTCATGCTATGGGTCCCAGCGCGCATCTAGCGCAGGGAGTGATTGAACAAAGCATGGTGTTCCACATTATCGACTCAGCCCTTGAGCTCACTAAGTAAGCAGGTATTACAATGAACAAGCTAAATATTCTTTCTCTTGCCGTGGTTGCGGCACTGGCGGGTTGCTCTGACGATGATGGCGCACCGACTCTAACTGTTAACACCGACATAGCTGTGGGTGATAGTCAATGTATTAATGGTGGTGTCTACACTCAAGTGGGTGCCGATGACAATGGCAATGGCGAGCTTGATGGCGATGAAGTTGCAGCGCAAACGACCAATTGTAACCCGATTAAAACCACATTAGACGACGATGAACTGGCTAACCTAACGGGCAACGCTTGGTTTAGCGATGCTCAGGATAAAGTCGCGCAGGCACAACAACGTGCCGAGCAGCTAAGCAGCAGTAATCAAAAAGCGAAAAACGTGATTCTGTTCGTAGGTGATGGAATGGGCATCTCCACGGTCACAGCTGCACGTATTTTAGCTGGGCAACTACAAGGAAAAATGGGTGAGGAGCACCAGCTGAGCTTTGAAACCATGCCCTATTCTGGCTTTGCTAAAACCTATAATGTTGATGCGCAAACTCCTGACTCAGCTGGCACTATGACGGCTATGGCAACAGGCGTCAAAACCGATGTCGGTGTGATTGGCGTGGCTGAAGGGATTGCCCGTGGTGACTGTGAATCGGTGTCCGGCAATGAGTTAGTAACCGCCTTAGAGTTGGCAGAAATCGCAGGTAAATCAACAGGAATTGTGTCAACCGCGCGGATCACTCACGCCACACCGGCTGCCACCTATGCCAAGTCGGCCGACCGTAACTGGGAAGACATCTCCGATATGCCTGCTGATGCGGTCGCTGCTGGGTGCGAAGACATTGCCTCGCAATTAGTTAACTTTGAGCCTAATCTGGAAGCGCGATTCGACGTCGATATTGATGGTATTGAAGTGGTAATGGGCGGTGGTCGTCGTCACTTCCTGCCAAAAGATGCCGCATTTAATAGCAATGATGCGCAAAGCAGCACCGAGGGTGACCGCACCGATGGCCGTGACTTAACGGCGCAATGGCAAGCGGCTTACCCCAATGGCACCTATGTGATGGATCAAGCGGGCTTTGATGCTATCGATCCTGCCAGCACTGAGCGCATCTTTGCGCTATTTAACGAATCGCACATGCAGTATGAGCAAGATCGAAGCAATGATATCGCCGGTGAGCCGTCGCTGGCGGCGATGACGGAAAAAGCCATTGATGTTCTTGATAATAACGACGAGGGCTTCTTTCTGACTGTAGAGGCGGGCCGTATCGATCATGCTCACCATGCAGGAAATGCCTATAACGCACTCCACGACACGGTGGAGTTGGCCGAGGCGGTGCAAGCCGCGATGGAAAAGACCAACAAGGATGAGACCCTGATCATCGTAACCGCAGATCATAGCCATGTATTTACCATTGCTGGCTACCCTAAACGAGGTAACCCTATTTTAGGTAAAGTGGTTGCCGTTGGCAGCGACGAGCCTACCTTGGCAGCCGATGGCATGCCTTACACCACTTTGGGCTACACCAATGGCAACGGCTTTAAGAACCTTGGCGCACAGACCAACGCTGATGCTGGCTACAACGGTGAGATTGTCACTGGTCGTGTGGATTTGAGCACCATTGACACCACCACAGCGGGATTCCACCAAGAAGCGCTGGTGCCACTTAGCTCAGAAACTCATGCGGGTGAAGATGTGGGTGTGTATGCCCAGGGTCCTGGAGCCCACCTAGTGACCGGAACTAATGAGCAAAACTATATCTTCCACGTGATTAATCACGCTGCAGATTTAGTGAGTAAAGCAGAAGCCAAGCTAGGTAATTAATCACCTAAGGTCGAGGGCATAGGTTGCTATGTCCTCGGCCCTAAGTGGAGGATAAAATGATGAAGTATGTCAAATTAGCCACGTTGGCAGTCGCCATGTGTAGTGCCAGTGTGTATGCGCAACAGCAATGCCAAGCGAATGCGCAGGTGTTAAAAGCCAATTATATACAGCAGCAAGGCGTTCAAGAAGAGCAGCTATTTTCGCTTTGGCGGCTGCATGATCAGGTAGCGCATCAGGCCAACAGCCAGGGGGTCGTTGAGCTCTGGCAACGTCTATCTAATCAGCAAGTGCGGCCTATTCGTTATTTTGAGCATTACCAAAGAGGCATTGAGTACCAACCTGGTGAGCTAAAAGAAGGCGGGCAACCAGTCAGTTGGTCACAAAAATATCAGTTAGTGCACAGTGACCTACTTTCACAATCGCCATCACGTACGCAAGGTGAGGGCTGCGGCCAAGAGCAGCACTTCGAACGCCAGCAAAATGGTTATAAAGTGACGCTAGTATGGCTGCCAGCATTGCAGCTGGTCAAGCAGCTTGTGGTGGCACGTGAAGACGCTGATCATCAAGACAGGTGGCAACAAATAAGCAGACTCACGTTGCAAAGTTACCAGCTTAACCCGCAACAAGTGCAGCAACAATTTGCTCATTGGGACCGTTATCAAACTACGGACTATGCCGATGTGGGCGATAATGAACATGATCCATTTTTGGCGAAAATGATAAATCAGGGCTTTATTGAGCACGGTGCATCAGGGTTTTATCACAGTGATGGCCAAGCTATGTCAGGCGGCCACCACCATTGATCATGTAGATATCTAGGATAATTTGTCGCGACCAACCAAGCAGTGCCTATAATAAAATAATTTGTGGTGTGCTGGAGAGAGCATGAGTCGCGGCTGCCTATTTCTTGCCTTGTTGTTTCTGATTGCACCTTGCCAAGCCGAGCGCGTGGTTATTGCTGCTGAAGACGCATGGACTCCGTATGCCAATGCCGATGGTACGGGCATGGCGAATGATATAATCACGGCCGCTTTTGCAGCGGTAGACGTGTCAGTCGACTACCATATTTACCCTTATGCGCGGGTGCTGCATTACCTCGATACCGGTGCTTATGTGGCGGGGTTCAATGTGCCTATCGATGCTATCAGTAAAGAAAAGTACTTACTCGGTAGTACACCTCTTTATAAGGCTTATTCTGCGTATTATCACAATACCCAACGGGCTCTGAAAATTACTAATCGTGCGCAGTTTAATGGCGAGTTAGTAGGTGTTGTCAGAGGATATGGCTATGGCGACCAGTTTCTTGCTTTGGTGGCCGAACATAAAGTGGTGGCGGCGTATGCCAACTCCGATTTACCTAACATGCGAAGGCTGATGTTAGGGCGCTTAGACAGTGCACTTATTTTCATTAAATCAGCAAATTATCTACGTCGTACCCAAGGGATTAGCGATAATATTCAAGTGGCATTTATTAATGAGGGAACCGATATCTTTCTTGCTTTTTCTCCCCATCACCCAGATGGCGAGCGGCTGCAAAAGTTATTTGAACAGGGGCTAAAAAAGATAATCGAGAATGGCGCTCGTGACGCCATTCTCGCTCGGTATTAAACCCTATTAGTCGGCTTTAACCGCACGGTAGCGTAACGTGACATTCCCATAGGGCAGAGGGCCAAGAATACGGGCTTTCCACTTTCCAGCAGCAGGGTTATCAAAGTGACATTGCTCTGCAGTCCCCCAGTTACGTGAGGCACAATCGGCACGGAAAATAGACGGGCGACGTTGGTGGCTAACGTACAGATCAACTTGACCCCAGCCACCCACGAGCTCGATATCTAGCGTTTGGTAACCCTCTGGTAGGTCGATAGTAAAGTCGCGAGGCCAAAACCATCCACTAAGGCCAGTAAACTCTCCCACAAGCTCTTCGGGCTCAGATTGCTCGGCAGCAATGGTGACGATGACAGGGTCATGATCTGAGGCGCGGTATGCATGCTCGGCATACAAGCTGGCCTGCTGCGCCTGGGTTTTGTACTCTAAGTTGTAGTCTAACACCCGAGGCTCATCAGCATTAATATGCCAATCGGTAGCAGCGACCACTTTGTTCATAAGGCTGGGTGATGCCAAAGCGTGGTCTAAGCTGCCTAAGCGGCCTTGGAAGTTATATGAGTAACCCAACGTATTACCTTCCAGCGTAGGAATGACATTGGCAAATCCAGCGTCGGCAAAGGTTTGGATGGGGTCTTCCTGCGCATAAGCATTCATATCACCGACAATGATCACATCGTCATCAGCCACACTAGTGGGTTGGCTCGCCAACCATGAAGCGAACTGCTCGGCACCGGCTACGCGCGTTGCGTTATAGCAGGCTTGACCATCATTTTGGTCTTGATCGAGCCCTTCGGCACGGCTACAGCCACCTTTGGATTTTAAATGAGCGACAGCAACGGTTAACACTTCATCACTTTCAATATCACGGAAGCTCTGTGCGATCGCCGCGCGGTTACCATAGGATAAGGCGTCTTCATCATTGATGCTGGCTGTGCCAACTTCTTGTACGCGGTCGCTACGGTAAATGAGTGCGGTGGTAATGGCGTCGGTGCCAACTTCGGCTACGGCAAAATCAACGAAGGCATATTCGCCGTTATCGGTTGCATCGTTCAGTGCAGTGACTAACGAACTTAGAGCACTGAACTCGCCAAAGCCATCGTTTTCAATTTCCATTAAGCCAACAATGTCGGCATCCATGGCGGTGATGGCGGTAACGAGCTTTTGCTCTTGGCGAATAAACTCTTGCAAATCATCGGCGCCGCGAGAGGTTGGAAAGCCGCCTTGCTGGCCATCACCATTGAAGTAGTTTAAGACATTAAAGCTAGCGATTTTAATATCGCCCTGCTCATTGAGTACGGGTGCTTCAGTGCGAGGGTTGCTGGCAGTGAATTGTACAGCCGTGGTTGGATGTAAACGGTAGCGATCAAAACCATAACCTAGTACCCCAGTGAGGCCTTCTACACTATCGCCTAAGCGCACGGTATTGTAGGCGTCTAGCCCAGCTCCAGGATAAGGAATCACTTCAGGGTTTTGCTGTGTTGAGCCATCATCAAGTAATAACTGTTTTAGCTGGTTTTGCGCTTCTAGCGCATTGGCGGCATCACCTGGTAGCGCCACTTGGGTGCCTTGATATAAGCGCTCTGTTGCTAGGCCAAGCTCTCCATAGCGCGCCAAATTATAGCTATCTACTACGTACATTGGCTGGGCGACACTGATGAGCATGCCTTCATAGGCTTCAAGCTCATCGATATTGTCAACCGGTAGAGTGATTTCAGTGATATCGGCTTGTGCAGTACCACAACTCTTCAGCGCCGTCACATTCTTTAATTGTGTGGCGCCGTAGTATTCATCAACGGTGGCCTGAAGTCGTACACGGTCGCCGACATTAACGTCATCATCACTGTGATAAACAAAAATACCTTCAGAGGTGAGGGGGTCATTATCAGCGTTGAGTGATGCTAAGAAAAAGCCATTAAGGGCGTCACTTTGTTGGTAATCAGCACTGACCACCGCTTCGACAATAACTTGCTCGCCTTGCAGGGGACTGGCCATGCCTGGCCCTTGGATTTCGCTAATCGTAGTGGCTGGATCAGCACATGTGAGCTCCGGGGTTGGCTCTGGATCAGGGTCGGGGTCGACTGGGCCGGAACCTCCTTGGTAGGTGCCCAGATCACTGAAATCGTCTTGCTCGTAGCCAATAAAGAAGTCGCTAGGGATATAGGCGGTGTCTAGGGCGGTGCGAGCACCGGTGCCATCAATACGGCGCAGGGTGTTATTTTGCGTAGAGGTAAGCCCTTCACCCCATTGCGAGCCAGGATCGAGGCCAACCTGACCAAGGCTATCAATGACGTCACCCTGTTTACGAAGCACAATGGCATCATCGCCGTTGAACCAACCACCGCCTGCAATTTGATCAGCGACTGCTAGAATTGCAGCATCTGCTGATTCATGTGCGGCAACAAAAACGCCTTCAGCTGCCAGTGAGCCTGAGAGATCGAGAGTATAACCAGCCGTAGTGCTGCCGTTAAAGTAAAACTCAATACTATACTGGCTTAAATCGACTGACTCTGAATTGGGGTTATACAGCTCGATGGCTTTATTATTGCTACTGCCTTCGACATATTCTGATATTAAGATATCTGCTTGAGCGCTGAGCGATGCCAACGAGGCCGCCACCGCTAGAGCGATAGGTGTGACTGTGTTTTTCATTAGATAGCTTCCCGTGTATTGTTATTTATCCCTAAAGGGGGACATATTATGCCCCCAATAAGTTACACGAAAATTTCAAGTTGTTAACTTGTTAGCGCTTTTTATCAGAAAAAAGTTGGGTGTTAAGCTTAAGATTCGTTAAGCCACTGCGCCGCGCGTTTAGCAAAATAAGTGAGAATACCGTCAGCTCCTGCACGTTTGAAGGCAAGCAAAGACTCCATGACTATGGCTCTTTCTTCTAACCAGCCGTTTTCAATAGCAGCCATGTGCATGGCGTATTCACCACTGACTTGATAGGCGAAGGTGGGCACGGAAAACTCATCTTTAACGCGTCGAACAATATCTAAGTAGGGCATGCCTGGTTTCACCATGACCATATCAGCGCCTTCTTGTAAGTCCAGCGCGACTTCTCTTAGGGCCTCATTGGAGTTTCCAGGATTCATTTGGTAGGTCTTTTTATCAGCCCCTTTGAGGTTACCCGCTGAGCCGACCGCATCGCGAAATGGGCCATAATAGCTTGACGCATACTTGGCAGAATAAGCCATAATTTGGGTATTGATCAGGCCTTGCTCTTCTAGCGCCTCACGAATAGCGCCGATACGACCATCCATCATATCTGAGGGGGCAACGACATCGGCACCCGCTTGGGCGTGTGACAGCGCTTGTTTCACCAACACCTCGGTGGTGATGTCATTGATAACATAGCCTTGCTCGTCAATGATGCCGTCCTGACCATGCACGGTGAAGGGGTCCAAGGCAACATCGGTGATCACCCCGAGCTCAGGCAGTTCGCTCTTCAAAGCGCGCACCGTGCGTTGTGCTAACCCCTCTGGATTATAGGCTTCTTCGGCATGCAGAGATTTCTTTTCATTGGGTGTGACTGGAAATAGGGCAATAGCGGGCACACCTAAAGCGACCAACTCTTTAGCTTCTTCAATCAATAAGTCGATAGACAAGCGCTCAACGCCAGGCATAGATTCAACCTGTTCGCGGCGGTTTTTGCCTTCCAAGACAAACACTGGATAAATTAAGTCATTAACGCTGAGCTCATGCTCTTGAGTTAAGCGTCTAGAGAAGTCATTTTTACGTAAACGACGCATACGCGTATAAGGAAACAGATCGAGTCCTGATTGGGCCATAATGCTCTCCTAAGGCAAAGATTGTGAGCTAATTACTTGATTACGACCATGCGCTTTAGCATGGTATAGCGCCTCATCCGCCATATGGGTGATGTTGCCAGCGTGAGCGGTGGTTTTCCCGTAAGCGGTATGCACGCCAATACTAACAGTTAATGAAAATTGGTGCTCTGAGAATTCAACCTGTTGTTGACCTACCTCAGTGCATACTTCTTCGCCCAGCTTGAGGGCGCCTTCGTGCGTGGTATTGGGTAAAATAACGGCAAACTCTTCACCGCCGTAGCGGCACACATGGTCAAATGGCCGGCGCAAACAGGCTTTGATAGTGTGTGACACCAATTTAATAGCTGCATCGCCGGCGGGATGACCATAGCTATCGTTGACCTTTTTAAAGTGATCTATGTCTATCATTAGCAGGCTCAACGGAGCGTCATCCCGTTGTGAGCGCCGTAACTCATGCTCTAAACGTTTATCGAAAAAGCGGCGATTTTTGACACCCGTTAATGGGTCCTCGTTATTAATGCGCTCTAGCTCAGTATTCTTTTCTTCTAATTCCCGCAGGGTAATTTGTAGCTCTATAGTGCGCTCTTCTACTTTATTTTCTAGTTCTTCTTTAGTTTGTTCCTCTAGTGCCAGCTGCTGAGCCAGTAATTGGTCTCGCGTTTGCTGCTCCGCCAGTGCTTGTTGCTGTGCGCGCATGCGTTCACTATGCTGGCTTAATAAATTGCGAATAACTACAAAACAGACAAGCAAGGCACTGCTCGCTGGAGGCAAGAAAAGCCACCAACTGGTTTTGTTAACCGGCAATGCGAAACCAAAATAGTTGAAACAAAAATAGCCCATAAGCGCGAGTAACATTAGACTGGCAATACTGAGTACCCATAACTGTTGTTGTTGCTTGCGATACCCCTGCCAAGCACTATAGACCGCGCCGAATAAACAAAATAAGGTACTCGCAACAACCACGATCGGGTCGGCAATAGCGGCAGGTAATAGGTTTGGAAGTAGGCCGATAACCACAGTAATGAGCATGACTGTAACCACTATTTTACGTTTGACTGGCGCTATCAGTGTTTGATTCAAGGCAACTAAGAGGCTTGGTGCAGCCATCAGTAGTAGGGGCAGTACTGTCGTTTGTAGCCAAGGTGTATCGGGGTGCAAATAGCGATAGCCATAGCCAAACACGTAAATACCTATCAGTGCCAAAGCACTAATGTATGCCGTGGCCAATAAGAAGCGGGCTTGTCGTGACAGAATAAAAAAGAATAAAGTGGTCAATATCAGCGTTGCAGCGAGGCCCATCACCGCCCCGAATAAGCTATTGAAGCTGCTTTTGTACTCAAAGTAGCTTTTTAGAGTATGCACCTTAACCGGCAGTCTAAAGCCGTCACTGGCGATCACCTCGATGTAGACCCAGTGCTCCCCGGGGCTACGGGTATCAATATAAAAGGACAGTGATTCATCTTTAAAAAGTCTACCTGCAGTATCAACTTGACTACCTATAGTGTGCGTGTTGATTAGCTTATTATCACGTAAATGAAACGCTTTGAGGCTGTCTATTAATGGGTTATCAATGGCAATAATATACACGCTGGGTGGGTGTTGGTGAGAGCTTAAATTCACCCGCAGCCAGCCATAACGCACTTTGTTGCCCAAGTTGATAAACGGCTTATTAAGGGGTTGCCAATGGGGTGAATTTTGCGCTGTTGCTAAGGAGCCTACTTCGGTATTGATACTCATGCTTGAGGCGAGCGCTGAGCACGACCACAGCAGCATCATCGCCCAAGCAAGCACACGCATAACTAACGCAGCTCCACATTAAACAATTGGCTAAAGTTTTGTTTGGTCTGCGCGATGATCTCTGCCTCAGTGCATGCGTAGCGTTGAGCTAAGTGGGTGACTACATAGCCAAGGTGATGGGGTTCACAGCGCCGTGACTTTGGTTTTGGCCGTATTGTCCGAGGCAAGAGGTAAGGAGCGTCAGTCTCAACTAGTAATCGCTCCCTAGGAATATGCGCCAAGGCTTCATTGAGCGCTTGCGAGCGACGTTCATCACATACCCAGCCTGTGATGCCTAAATATAGGCCCAACTCAAGATAGTGCTGAGCCTGTTCAGCATTGCCGGTAAAGCAGTGCACAATTCCATGCGGTTGATACTCTTGCAGCAGTGCTAGCATATCCGCACTGGCATCACGTTCATGTAAATATACGGGCAGCGCTAATTCATTTGCCAAAGCTAGCTGGCGAGCAAAAATCTCGCGCTGTACAGGTCGCGGTGAGAAGTCGCGGTTGTAGTCGAGGCCGCACTCACCAATAGCCAGTACTTCACTTTGACTGGCTAGCTGGGTGATAACTTGCTCGAACTCGGCGCTTGCATCTTTTGCATTGTGGGGATGGATACCGGCGGTGCAAAACAACTGATGGCGACGTGCCAGCTCAACTGCATGCTGGCTATCGCGCTCGTCACAACCAATCACTACCATATTGGTGATACCTGCGTCGCGCGCACGAGCAACCACAGCGTCAGTATCTGCTGCAAATTGGCTGCTTGTGAGGTTGACTCCGATATCTATCATGGCAGCGACTTAATCAACGCGTTTAACACGGATAGACTTATTTGCACCTTGCTTTTTCAGTAGGAAAGAGTTGAACATGCCACGGCTAATAATCACTGTATCATTGCTATTCAAACGAAAATGTTCGGTGCCAATTTGGCGCCATTTTTGGCCGTTGTCGAGAGTCAGAATTAGCTCGCCATAAGGGGCTTCATCAACTTGGCTTACACGCGCGCGAAGCTCGTTATTATCGTCTTTTTGTTCTTTTTCTTTTTTATGCTCTAGGCCAAAGTCTGCTTTATTGGCTTTGCTATGTTTTGCTGGCGCACCAGCAACACTTGCGGCTTGCGCTTTTTTATTACTTTGCGGTGCCGCGTTGGTGTTTTTCACTTCGCCTTTAGGCATGGCATCAATAGGTTTGCCGGCCATGATGTTGTCGTAGCACAGCAGGCGACGAAAATCATTTTCAATAAAGCTACAGGCCTTTAGCGCTTGAATATTCACGCCGTCATTGGCTATGGCTGCGGGAGAAAGTGTTGCCACCCAAGCGGTGAGCACGGCTGATACTAAATATTTTTTCATTGTTTTTCTTCCTGTGGTGATTTAGCGCTATAAAAGGCGGCCAAAATCAGGCCGAGCTCAAATAATAACAGCATCGGTAAGGCGAGCAAGGTCTGTGATAACACATCGGGGGGCGTTAGAAACATCGCGACCACAAAAGCCCCAACCACGATATAAGGGCGCTTTTGCTTTAAACTCGCGGTGGTCGTTGCCCCACTCCAACAGAGCAGCATGATGGCTACCGGGATCTCAAAGGCAATACCAAAAGCGAAAAATAGCTTTAATGCAAACCCTAAATAGCTACTGATGTCTGGCGTAAGCGTCATAACCTCAGGGCCAATACCGGTAAAGAAGCTGAGTACGATGGGTAGGACAACGAAGTAACAAAAAGCGATACCACCATAAAAAAGTAAGACGCTTGAAAGCAAGATAGGGATCAGCATGCGCTTTTCGTGTTGATACAGTCCCGGCGCGATAAAAGACCATACTTGATGCAAGATAAAGGGGATGGCAGCAAATATGGCAACAAAAAGTGTAAGCTTAAAAGGCGTAAAAAACGGTGCGGTAACATCGGTGGCGATCATCTGGCTGTTTGCTGGCAAATGTGCAAGCAGAGGCGCTGCAACAAAGGCGTAAATGTCGTTGGCAAAATACACGAGCGCAACAAACACCAACAATACGCAAAGCAATGAGCGCATCAAGCGATTACGTAATTCGACCAAGTGGGCAATAAAGCCGCTCTGTTGGGGTTCACTCATCTTTGTTACTGCTGTCTTTTTTTGGTGCGTTGTCATAACTGCGAGTGACTGATTGCGCCGCTTTATGCAGCTCTGCCACCGAGTCTTTTACATCGTCAGGAAGGTTTTCCATATTTTGCTGCTCAGCCTTTTTAAGATTCTGATGTAGCTCATGTACACGCAGTTCCTCGTTGACCTGTGCAGAAATATTGTTGGCCATGCCTTTGGCTGTTTTTACCCAGCGGCTTACCGTTCGAATGGCCACAGGTAAGCGTTCGGGTCCAAGTACAATAAGACCCACAACGAACACCACCAATAATTCCCACATGCCCATGGGTGGCTACACCTTATCTTTGTCTTTTTGACTTGAGTTTTCTTCAGCCTGTTGTTTCGATTCAGAAATTTTAGCGTCATCTGATTTAGCATCGGGCTTATTATCGTCATCCGAGACCGCTTTTTTAAAGCCTTTTACTGCATTACCCAAATCACCGCCTATATTACGCAGCTTTTTAGTGCCAAAAAGTAGCACGATAATCGCTAATATAATCAGTAACTGCCAAATACTAATACCACCAATCATAACCGTCTCCGAAATGTCCTACTAAACTGTGGCGAAGTATACCGCGCACAGCAGTGTTGTCATAGTGTTGTTAACCTTTACGCCAAGCAGCAAACAGCGCTGCAAATCCGGCGACGGCACTGACTGCTGAAAATACAGGATGTTGCGCAAGCGCGACTAAACAAGCAACGATCAGTCCTGTGCAGCCAGCTAACGCTAAAATAATCGCTTTGTGATTGGTTGCTGGTGGCGCAGGAGGATGCTGTTGACGCCTCAAATTATGGTAGATCAGATCCGGTAGCTCAGGAAACTTCTCTGCCCAAAATGGTAAGTTGGCGTACATTTGTTTGGCGACCGCCCAAGGCCCTACTTGCTGTTTAACCCAGTCTTCTAAGAAGGGTTTGGCGGTTTTCCACAGATCTAGCTGAGGGTAAAGCTGTCGCCCTAATCCTTCGACATAAAGCAGTGTTTTTTGCAGTAGTACGAGCTGTGGCTGCACTTCCATATTAAAACGTCGAGCGGTATTGAATAAATTAACCAATACATGACCAAACGAAATTTCCGCTAGCGGCTTGTTAAAAATGGGCTCGCAAACGGTGCGAATAGCGAATTCAAACTCTTCAATACTGGTATCGGCAGGGACCCAGCCAGAATCCACATGCAGCTCAGCAACCTTACGATAATCACGATTGAAAAAGGCGATAAAGTTTTCCGCTAAATAGCGTTTATCTTCTTTATTTAAGGTACCAACAATGCCACAGTCGATGCCGATGTATTGCGGGTTATGAGGGTTATCAAAGGAAACAAAAATATTGCCAGGGTGCATATCCGCATGGAAGAAGCTATCGCGAAAAACTTGCGTAAAAAAGACCTCAACGCCACGTTCTGCCAATAACTTCATATTGGTACCTTGCTTTAATAAGGCATCGGTGTCGGATACGGGAATGCCATATATACGTTCCATAACCAGCACATTGGTGCGGCTAAAATCGCTATACACAAAGGGGATATAAAGTGATTCCGAGTCTTCAAAATTACGTCGTAGCTGAATCGCATTGGCGCCTTCGCGCATCAGGTCGAGTTCATCGAGAAGGGTTTTCTTATACTCCTTAACAACCTCCACCGGACGTAAACGGCGGCCTTCTTTAAGCAGTTTGGCGACAACTCGGGCGCATTGCTGCATCAGCGCTAAATCGGCATCTATTTGCTTTTTGATGTTAGGACGAATGACTTTAACGACCACATCTTGGTGGTCACCGTCGTTGTCAATGAGAGTGGCCGTATGCACCTGCGCAATTGATGCGGAAGCCAAGGGAGTCACATCAAACTCACTGAACACGTCGCTGATATCATTAACTTCCAGTGCTTGCTCGATAATGGCTTTGGCCTGATCACCTGCAAAAGGAGGAACTTGGTCTTGTAGCAGAGCCAGCTCACTGGCGATTTCCGGTGGTAGCAAGTCGCGACGGGTAGAGAGCATTTGCCCAAACTTAATCCACACCGGCCCTAATGTTTGTAGCGCTAAACGTAAACGCACGCCTGCGGGTTTATCCTTATGGCGATTACGTAACCAAAAAATACTGCGTCGAGCCAATTTGGCAAACCAAGGAAGCTTCTGCTGTGGCAGCAGTTCATCGATGCCATACTGCAATAAGGTTTTAGTGATGAAATACAGTCTTGCCGCAGACAAAGGGCACCTCTTTACTGTGTTTGCTGAACGTGCGTCAACAACGCATCTATACGTTGTTCAAGATGCTGGACGTCGGATTTTAGCTGGCGACTCTGGCGCGTGAATTGTTCTAATTCTAGCGGGTGAATACTCACTTTAAGCTCATCCTGCAAGAGCGTGGGCACGATATGGTCGAGTTTAGTGAGGCTCTGCTGAGCTTGCGCTTTACCTTTACTGAGAGTTTGCCATAGCAACTGTGCTGGAGCATCACCGATATATTTAGACCAGTGCTCGGGCCAATCAATATCCAAATCATTAAAGGCTTGGCTGTAGGCTTGGGCCAGATGAATATCGCCTTCAAGGTCGAGCTTATCTTGGCGGATAAGCTGGGTGAGCAAAGAGGGATCCTTTAGCTTCATTAATGTATCAGTATCAGCGCTAATAAAGCATTGGTGTTGCTCGGGTGCTTCCTTATGGGCTTGCAGCATTAGCCCTGCATCACCATAGTGAACACTTACATACTGCTGCCAGTCACGAATGTGCAGTACCAGCACTTGAGTGTTTATCTGTTGCAGCCTTTGCTGCAACTGCGGATCAAGCAGTATCAGTCGGTTAGCCAGCTTTTCAGCGCCGGCTACAGCAAAGTGAGAGAGCATATTTGCCTCTTAAAATTTAAAGCCACGGTGGAGGGCAACAATGCCCCCGGTCATATTTTGATAACTGGTTTGCTCAAAGCCCACTTCTTTCATCATGGCTTCCAAGGTGTCTTGGTCCGGGTGCATACGGATTGATTCTGCTAGATACTTGTATGACTCACTGTCATTGAGTACCGCTTTACCGACCTGCGGTAAAATGTTGAATGAGTACATATCATACAGCTTAGTAAGCACTTCATGTTCAGGCTTGGAAAACTCGAGAATCAGTAATCGTCCACCGGGTTTTAATACGCGAAACATCGAAGCGAGGGCCTTGCTCTGATCAGTCACATTACGTAAACCAAACGCAATGGTGATCACATCTATGCTGTTATCGGGAAATGGCAGCGCTTCGGCGTTCATTTGTACATATTCAATGTTGCTGACTAGGCCTCGGTCGCGCAGTTTATCGCGACCCACTTTAAGCATCGAGTCATTGATGTCGCCGAGAATCACCTTACCAGTCTCTCCCACTAGTTGGCTAAACTTAGCGGTTAAATCGCCCGTACCACCGGCCAAATCTAGTATGGTCTGCCCTTTGCGAGCTCCTGAACTGGCAATCGTAACCCGTTTCCACAAGCGGTGGATGCCAAAAGAGAGCAAGTCATTCATTAAATCGTATTTGGCAGCAACAGAGTGGAAGACATCGGCTACGTGGTTAACTTTGTCGCTTGTAGCAACCGTTTTATAGCCAAAGTGGGTGGTTTTTTGCTCAGCTTCTTTCATCTAATTTAAGCCCAGAGGGAGAGTTTGTCATAGTGTACTTGAGGCCCTGTAACAGCTCAAGGATTAAGCCGTTTTTAGCAAGCGCAGAAGCTAATGAGTGGATGAGACGAGGGCGCTAAAGTTAGGTTCTTGCTGGCGATGTATGGTTTGGCATTGAAACGCCACACCAGGGAGCTGTTTACCACTGCGTGAACTTACAAAGCGAAGCTTACTGATACCGGCTTGTACTTTTTCGGCAATGAGGTCCACGGTTTGTGCCTCGACGTCGGCCATCATAATGGTAAATTGCTCATTTTGGGTGCGCCCGCAAAAACCACTTTCTTTGACATATTTGTCTATTTTGGTGGCCACTTTTTCGAGCATTAAATTACCAATGCTGTCGCCGTAGTCATGACAAAACTGTTGATAGTTTTCGACATCAATACGGATCAAAGAGATTTGATGTTGCTTCTTGGCCCAATATTGAAATTTTTTATCGAGATAATGACGGTGATAAAGGCCGGTGAGTGGGTCTAGGTGGTGTTTGTCTTTAAGGCGTTTTAGTTGCGATTTAGTACTAAGGTATTGCTGCTTTATTTGCTCCAGTAGTTGCTTAAACTTTTGCATTTGCCCTTTTAACACTAGGGTATGCTCGGCTAACTTACGCAGCTGGTGTCGGCTTTTATCAACATCATGTTCATCTAAAGCGCGAGCACAACGATCAATTTCGAGGTGGTAATGGTCGATGTGTTTTTGATTGCTTTTGCTATTGCGCTCTAGATTACCTATCAATTCGCTAATACGTTCAACCATAGCGGTCTGCTTTTGATGATCCGGTGTGAGATGTTGTATATACAACTCTTCCATTAACACTGAGTCAATGGTGCGGCCTTCGGTTACAGCAGCTTGTAAGGCCTCACTCAGTGCACTTTCGCCTTCACTCACATGCTGGTACAGCACATGGTAATTTAAAGGTGTTGGCGGCAGCGCATGCAGTTCGAGCAAATGACAGACTTGGGTCATTTTCTCTTGCGCGTTGGCCATGGAGTCATGGAACATCATAATCACAATCACCAGGTTGAAATGGAGGTGCAGCCAATCCTAGCTTGCTTATACATCCCTTGGCGGTATTAAAAAGCAAATTGTTCTCTTTTGGAATACTCTGGTTACATAATTGCGACCAAGCGCCCACTTTATGCGCAGAACCGACATTTGGACGCTGGTCGCAAGCGGTTGGCTCGCGCGCTGTGGTAGGCTAGAGTATGGCGAAATGCACAATCAATGAGAATAAAGCATGAACCTAGGAACACATATTAAGCAACTGGCATTGGCCTGTGCGATTCCCCTTGCTTTGGGTGGCTGCGCAAGCTCAGCACACAAGACCAATACCAATAACCAGTTCACCACATTGGCTGAGCAGGTTGTCAGTTATCGAGAAAGCGTAAACCCCTATAAGCAAGAGGTTGACGGGTATTTGCTCCCCAATTTATCGCCTGAATTCTTAGAGCAGCAATACCAAGATAAAACAGCATTATTGAATAAGCTTAAAGCTATCGATAAAAGCACGCTCAGTGAAGAGAATCAGATGAATCTGCAAATTTTGACTGCGCAGGTGCAAAACAGTGTCGATGAGTATGTGTTCAATGCGCACTATATGCCCCTTACCTCCGAATATGGTTTTCACTCATCCTTGTCATTTATGGTGCAGCGTGGAGATTACAGTTCTGCTCAAGGGTTTGAAACCTACTTAGCGCGCCTGCGCCAAGTGCCTCGGTTCTTTGAGCAAAACATCTATTGGATGAAAAAAGGGCTCGAAACAGGGTTAACGCAACCTAAAGCCGTGCTTGCCGGCTACGAGGAGTCGATAAGCGCGTACTTGGTCGATGATGTCACCGAGTCTGCATTTTATGCCCCTTTCAAGCGTAACACCGCAGGGGTGAGTGATGAGGCCTTTGCTGAGCTGCAAGCGCAAGCTAAGCGCGTTATCGGTGAACAGGTATTGCCAGCATACCAAGGCTATTACGATTTCTTTACGCAAACCTATCAGCCCGGAGCACGTGAATCGATAGGGATTTCTAAAGTGCCAAATGGCAAAGCTTATTATGCTAACCGAGCGCGTCATTACACCACCACGCAGATGACTGCGAAAGAAATTCATGAACTCGGTCTGCAAGAAGTGGCTCGTATTCGCGGCGAAATGCAGGCGATTATTGATGATTTAGGGTTCGAAGGCAGTTTTGCTGAGTTTATTGAGTTCTTACGTACCGACCCTCAATTTTACGCCAAGACACCGGAAGAGCTATTGAAAGAAGCTTCATTCATCGCCAAAAAAATGGATGCGCAGCTGCCTAAACTATTCAAGCAGTTACCACGCAAACCGTACGGTGTCGCGCCGGTGCCAGCGAGTATTGCGCCAAAATACACCACAGGTCGTTATGTGGGGGCAAGCAAAGATGATGAGCCTGGTTATTACTGGGTTAATACCTATGCACTGGATAAACGGCCATTATATGTTTTAGAAGCTTTGACCCTACATGAAGCCGTACCGGGTCACCATCTACAAATTGCCCTCAATGCTGAGCTTGATTACCTACCTAGCTATCGACGCGACGCCTATCTATCGGCCTTTGGCGAAGGTTGGGGGCTGTACAGTGAGTATTTAGGCTTAGAAGCGGGCTTCTATCAAGATCCATACAGTAATTTTGGCCGCCTCACTTATGAAATGTGGCGTGCGGCGCGTTTAGTGGTCGACACAGGCATGCACATGTTCGGTTGGAGCCGTGATAAAGCGCTGAACTTTATGCGTGATAATACCGCGTTGTCGCTGCATAATGTGAAAACCGAGACTGATCGCTATATCTCATGGCCGGCTCAGGCGCTGTCATACAAAATTGGTGAGCTCACCATTAAACGCCTGCGCGCTAAAGCGGAAAACGCTTTAGGTCATGATTTTGACGTGCGCGAGTTCCACTACCAGGTCTTGCGCCATGGCTCAATTCCTCTTAATGTACTGGAACAACAAATAGATAACTATATCGACGAGGCACTTGCTAACAACCAAAACGGTGCCAAAGCGAAGTAAGGGAAGGGCGCCACTGCGCCCATAAGTATACTAATAAGGCGAGCTATGCCGATTATTTTAAAGCGTGTGCTACTGACGATACGCAATCATATTGACCAACTTAGTTGGCAGGTTGTGGTATTTGTTACCTTGGCACATATGGCACTCACTTGGGTGCTATTGTCAATTGCTGGGGAGCATGCGCTTACCTCTGCGAATACCTTTTTTTATTATTATGTCGTGACTACCTCAACGGTGGGTTACGGCGACTTTAGTCCGACTACAGAGATGGGCCGCTTATTGGTGGCTTTGGTTCAGATCCCCTTCGGCTTGGCCTTGTTCGGCATGTTGCTGGGTAAAGCAGGGCAGTCCATCACACATTTAATAAGGCGCGCTATGACAGGTGAAAAAGACGTGACTCATTTTGCTAATCACATCATTATTTTTGGTTGGCACCCAGTGCGCACCAGAAAAATGGTGCGCTATATTCTTGCTGATGAAAAGCGGGTAAAGCGTGAAATTGTACTCGCGGTAACCGATGATATGGAGCATCCGTTTTTCTCCGAGCCCGATGTCAGCTTTGTTAAGCTCAGTAGTTACACCGATGAAGAGCAACTTAAACGCGTAGGCATTGCCACAGCAGATAAAATAATTGTTGAGGGAGCCGATGATAACCAAAGCTTCACTACGGCGCTAAAAATTAGCAAGCTGGTGAAGGAAAGTGCCCATATTTGCGCTTATTTTGACGATGAAAGTAAGGCACAAATGCTAGGTGAACATTGTGCTAATGTGGAGTGTAGCTCTAACCGCACAGCGGAAGTCTTAGTGCGCTCTATGGAGGACCCAGGGGCGAGTCGGGTGCAACAGGAAATTATGTCTAGCCTGCATGGGGATACCCATTTTTCTATGATGATCCCCAACGATGTCGGCCAGTTTACCTACAACGATATTTTTACGGTATTCAAACACCAATACGACGCCACTATTTTAGGGATTGCTCATAATCGCAGCGCCTTAGATATGGATTTAAATCCGCCGTTGGATTATGCCATCCAAGGTGGCGATATCATTCACTACATTGCCCCTGAGCGGGTGTTGGCATCCGAGGTTAAATGGCCTTAACGATTGCTTGTACTCATAGCCGCTCTCGCTGTTGTACAAGTAAATAGCTGCCTGCGGGCCCGGCCCCATGGGCTCGCGGTTGACGCTCATTCCCCTAATGCGCTGAGCTGTATCGCTTGCTGTGAGAAGGGATGTATTTTCATCGCAGTGATAAAGCTCAAAGCAACTCGTACTTTCGCTAAGGACAGTGACGTCCACGGAGGCGGATATTAGCCCTGCACCTCATGCTTTGTTGGCTGAGTCGGCCGGCATGGCTGATGTACGTGCTCCCTCTTGGTTTTTGCGCTACACGTTCATATGGGCGATAGCGGCAATCAAGCATTATTTATTTTCAATATACGTGAACCCTTGTAAGTCATAGCGCGTCTTGCCAATAAACACCTGGAAAGGCTATGAAACAATCTTATACGGCATTGCTGGTCTTGGCAGCGCAGGGCGGTGATAAGCAGGCGTTTAACCAATTATGCGAGCTACACTATCAAGGGAGCTATCGTTTTGCTTACAAGCTGTGTCAATCTCCCCAAGATGCTGGCGATATTACTCAGGAAGTATGGAGTAAGGTAGCCAAAGATATACGTTCGTTGCTGGAGCCCGGAGCATTTAAAGCTTGGTTATTTCGTGCTATTTACCGGCGCTTTATTGATGTAACACGGCGTCAGCACAAAGAGCAGTGTATAGCTGCAGCACCGTTGGTGGCGGCGCAACCTATAAGTTTGGAGCAAAGCTTAGATATGTTGAGTCTGATAGCCAGACTGCCTTAGGGGGAGCGTCATACAGTGTATTTGTTTTACCTTGAAGAGCTAGCCATTAGCGACATTGCAGTGGTGTTGGATATTCCTCAAGGCACAGTGAAGTCACGCTTGCACAAGGCCAGAAAAAGATTAAGCCAATGGGCACAGCAATAGGAGAGAGCGTTATGAGTGTTGAGCAACAAATTAAAGCGAGTTTACACAGTGAGCAAGCGCAGTTAGATCAGATTTTATCTTGTGAACAGGGCTTATTTAATCGCCTTGGGCACATCTATAGTGGCTCTATGCGCCGCTGGGTTTGGCTTTCGACGTTGCTTGCTCTACTCGCGACGGCGGCTTTTATTTATGCTGGTTACCGATTCTACATGGCCACCGTTATCAACGAGCAGGTATTTTGGGGAGTGTGGTTTATCGCTGGGCTGTTGGTGCAAATAGCCATCAAATTGTGGCTATTTATGGAAATGAACCGCACTTCAATATTACGTGAAATAAAGCGCAGCGAGTTAAACTTGCAGAGCGCGGGCGCGGCGTCGCGACAATCAAGCTAATCATTATGCATGCGTCGGCAGGGCATGTGTGAACGGTTCAGGTAATACAGGCCGACCGGGCGTCGGCCTGTGAATGCAGTTAGTCTAGTGCTTTAAAGCGAATGGCGGTGCCGCCGCTTGGCGCCAAGCGCAGGGTTAAGCTATCTTGGCTGCTCACGTTTTCGGTGTGAATGTCCATGCTGTAGGGGTTGTTTACCCACTCAGCATCTTCACCATCGGCATATATTTGCGCTTCAAAACGCTTTCCTGGCTCGAGGAAGTCAAGTTTAATGGTGATGTCTCGAGCTTGCTCATCGGTGATAGCACCGAGGTACCAATCCTTGCCAGAGTAGTTATCGCGTTGACGCTCTTTACGAGCAAAAGCCACATATTCACCCATTTCGCCAGCAATGGCTTGGCTCTTTTCCCAGTCGGTGGGTACATCTTGAATAAATTGAAACGCTGCTGGTTTGGCGAGATAGTTACGTGGCAAATCGGCGGCCATTTGAATCGGGCTGTATAACACCACATACAGTGCTAACTGCTTTGCCAGCGTTGTTTGCGGGCGATTAGTGTCAGCCCCTAAGCCGTTGAAACCCATGTCGAAAATGCCCGGCGTAAAATCCATAGGTCCGGCGAGCATACGCGTATAAGCCAGCATCGGCGTGTGCGCGGGCGGGTTGGGCGGCGTTCCCCAGGCATTAAACTCTTGGCCTCGGGCTCCTTCGCGAGTGATCCAGTTTGGGTAGGTACGGCGCAAGCCGGTTGCTTTAATTGGCTCATGGGTATTGATACTGAGCTGATACTTGGCGGCAAGTTTAATATTGTGGAGATATTCATTGACCATAAATTGGCCGTCATGCCACTCATAGCGAGCAATGCCTTGCTCATCAAGGCGCTTAATATTGCCACCATCGGCAACATAACCGGTTTTGATCTGGCTAACACCATGGCGCTGATAGAGGGCGAAGGCGGCGTCCATTTGCTGGCGATAGTTACTAACATTGCCGGAGGTTTCATGGTGACCAATCAATTTTACGCCACGCTTTTCGCCGTGTTTGGCAATGGCCTCAATGTCAAAATCATCGTAGCTCTCAGTGAAGCTAAATAAGTCACCGTTATAGAACCAATCACCATCCCAGCCTTGGTTCCAGCCCTCAACCAACACTCCGTCAAAGCCATACTCACTGGCGAAGTCCATATATTTGCGGGTGTTTTCGGTGGTGGCTCCGTGCTTGTCGCCACTGCCCCAGGTGTTTTCATTGATGTGCATGCCCCACCAAATACCAACATATTTACCGGGTTTAACCCAAGACACATCACCTAGTTTATTGGGCTCATTGAGGTTTAAAATCAGGTGTGAGTTGAGTAGTCCAGTGGCTTTATCAGCAATTTGGATGGTCCGCCAAGGAGTGGTGAAACCATTTTTTGTTTTCACCGCGATGCCATCGGACCAGGGAGTTAAATCGGCCTTGAACGTGCCTGGTCGGCGTTGGTTCAAAGTCATGCCCGCGTAGTCGACCAGTGCTGCCTCGTGAATACTGAGGTGAATACCGTTTTGCATTTTTACGGTGAAGGGGGTGTGTACATGGGCGGCTTCAGCAGTGTTAGTGCGGTTGTAAACGTATTCATAGCGATTCCAGCCTCGAGCTGGGATCCACAGCGCTTCATTGTCTTGGCCAGCAAGGGCAAATTCGGTGAGCTCATCGGTAATACGGTAATCGGGGCGCTCTTTACCGGTAAGCTCATAGCGAAATCCAAGGCCGTCATTAAACACTTTTACGCGCACGGTATAAGACTGCTCAGCTGCTTCTGGGTCGCTAAAAGTAACCGCCAACTCATTATGGTTATCGCGAATTAAACGTTGCTCACCCCAGGGTTGTTGCCAGGTGGTGTCGGCACTGTGGCGTTCGCTGTGGCTAATAGTTAAGTCATCGCTTAGCGGGGCGGCATGGGCAAAATAAAAACCCAGTTTAGATGGGTTAATCACCGCTTTGCCAGCGTAACTCACATGATAATGTGGCGCCCCTTCGTCGCTTAATGTAAGCGTGATTTTGCCATCGGGAGAGCTAACATCGACTGTTTTTGCCAACGCCAAAGGTGAGGCCAGTAGTAAGGGAAGTAATAATCGCATCAACCTATCCTGCTTGTTATACCCGAGGCTAAAGCGATGGCTGTTACGTGTGCTGGCAAACGCAGGCCTACAGGTACTTGTATTGGAAGCATTAAGAGTAAGGGGGTTAGCGATGAAATACACGACTCTGCATACGTATTCACATATTACATAGCGAGAGTCAGGGCGAATAGTCGCCCATCCGATTAGCCTTGCTGATTGAAGGCCTTAGTCATAAAAGGTGGCTCCGCGAGCGCACCTTGGTGTACGCCCGGCGTGTAATATAAGGTGTTGAGGGCGTCAGGGTCACAGGCTCTAAAGCCGTCAAAACCCAGGCCTTTGCGTGCTAAGGTGACTGACCACAGCCCCGATGGGTAAATCGGCTGTGGAAAAGGCAAGGTTTGCAACGCGCCAAAACCAACCTGCTTGATGGCCGCTCGCATTTCCAGCAGCAATGGCATATGCATAAGCGGGCTTTCACTTTGTTGTACCAACACACCGCCAGGACGTAATGCTGCGAGGCAACTTTGATAAAAAGCATGATTAAACAAGCCTTCGCCGGGGCCTACAGGGTCAGTGCCATCGACAATAATGACATCAATCGACTCGGCTTGCGCATCGCGCATGTATTTGATGCCATCATCAAAGAGCAAGGTGGCACGGGGGTCATCATTGGCACTGCACAACTCAGGGAAATATTTCAGCGACATCTCAGTGACAACTTGATCAATGTCGATTTGCGTGACAGTTTCAACACTGTCGTGTTTTAGCACTTCGCGCAGGGTTCCGCAGTCGCCACCGCCGATAATCACTACGTTTTTTGGGTTCGGGTGGCTAAATAGCGCTGGGTGGGCGATCATTTCATGATAAAAGAAGTTTTCTCGACTACTGACCATAGTGCAGCCGTCGATCACCATCAGGTTACCAAAATCGGTGGTTTCATACATTGCCACGTGTTGAAACGGAGACTGTTGCTGTTCAAGCAACTTATTAATACGCAGTGAGAATGCGCTACCGTCACGGTCGCTTACCTCGGTAAACCAGTGGTTTTTATCTAAACTTGTCATGTGCTCAATAATCGCCAGTAAAGTGGAGGGACAATTTTGCCAGTGAGCGTCATAATGCTCAATGAAATTTTAGCCCAATCCGTACGATTTTCTATTCGCTAGGAACACTTTAAGGTATTACACTAGCGGCAAATTCACAGGTCAATATTGAGAGTGCTTTATGCAATGGGGTTACCAGGCTGCTCAGGCCGTATATAACGTAAGTCACTGGAGCGACGGTTACTTTGATATTAATCCGCAGGGCGAGCTCGTGGCGTATCCCGATGGCGATCATAGTCGCCCAGGTTTGCCTTTAAATAAGCTGGTGGAAAGCTTTAAAGAGCAAGGTCTGACGTTACCGGTATTAGTGCGCTTCACCGATATTCTGCAGCACCGAGCCTCACGGCTTATTGGTGCCTTTGCTAGGGCGAATGAGGCGAAGCAGTATCAAGGCGGCTATACCTGTGTTTACCCAATTAAAGTGAATCAACAGCGCTCGGTGGTGCATAAGTTATTGGCCCATGATAGCAACCAAGTCGGTTTAGAGGCGGGCTCCAAGCCGGAGTTAATGGCGATATTGGGACTGGCACAAAAAAATATCACCATAGTGTGTAACGGCTATAAAGATAGTGAGTTTTTGCGTCTCGCATTAATTGGTCAAGCCATGGGCCACAAGGTTAATATTGTTATCGAAAAGCTCTCTGAATTGGATGCCTTACTCAAAGAAATGGCGGCCATGAACCTAGAAGCAGCAATAGGTATACGTATTCGCCTCAACTCTGTGGGTAAGGGCAAGTGGCAAAATACCGGCGGCGAAAAAGGCAAGTTTGGCCTGACCGCTTCGCAGGTACTGCAAGCGGTCGAACTGCTGCGCCAGCAAAGCAAGTTACATTTGTTGGAACTCGTGCATTTTCATATTGGCTCACAGGTTGCCAATATTCGCGACATTCAACGCGCACTCAAAGAGTGTGCTCGCCACTACGCGCAACTATCGCAAATGGGTGTGCCGCTAAAAACCGTTGATGTCGGCGGTGGTCTAGGTGTGGACTACGAAGGTTCGGGGTCGCGCAGCAGCTGCTCTATGAACTACACCGTGGAAGAATACGCGCGCAATGTGGTGGCCGCATTTAGTGAGGTAAGCGACAGCCATGATTTAGCACATCCACATATCATTACCGAGTCAGGACGAGCACTGACGGCTCATCATGCCGTGCTGATTACCGATGTGGTGGATGTCGAGCGCATCCCAAATAACGATGTAGCCATCGACCAGTACCAAAATTTGCCTTCTGTAGTGATAGAAATGCAGCACACCTGTGAAGCGGTGAGCAGTCGTATGGCGTTGGAGAGCTATCACGATGCCATGCATTTATTTAGTGAGGCTCACAGCCAGTATGTTCATGGCATGTTGGGCATTATGCAGTGGTCGTTGGTGGAGCAGCTTTATTTCCGCACCTTACATAAGGTACGTGATTGTTTGCGGGATTCGGTGCGTGCCCATCGCGAGGTATTGGACGACCTTAACGAAAAGCTCGCTGATAAACTATTTGTGAATTTCTCGCTGTTTCAATCCTTGCCTGACGTGTGGGGTATTGGCCAATTATTCCCGGTACTACCTATAGAAAACTTAGATAAGCCATTGGAACAGCGTGTGATTATCCAAGACATCACTTGTGATTCCGATGGTCAAATTCGCGATTATGTTGACGGGGCGGGGATTGAAACGAGCCTGCCGATACCGCGTTATGAATTCGGCCAACAGTATCATGTCGCTATGTTTATGGTGGGTGCGTATCAAGAGATTCTTGGCGATCTCCATAACCTTTTCGGTGATACCGACTCGGTGCATGTGCACAGTGATAATGGCGAGTTTAAATTAAGTCATAAACTCAAGGGCGACAGTGTTCAGGACGTATTAAAATTTGTGCATTACGATAGCGATGACTTAGCAGCAGTCTATCACCAGCGTATCAACGCGCTTGATATCGATAGTGATATCAAAAAGGCGTATATTGAACAGCTACAACAAGGTTTGAGCGGATACACCTATTTCGAAGATTAACTTTGTTGTTAGTAACACCAACAGATCGGTTTTCTGTTGTCGATAAAAAGCGCTATTATTAGCGCTTGTTTTTTATACCTATATAGGAAAGTCGTTTTGCGCGCTGTAGTAGCTGTAGTTAGGCAAGTTTTAAGTGTTAGTTTGTACACGATTAACACCCTGTTTTGGTTTTTCCCCATCGTGCTTTGCGGGTTACTGAAATTATTGCCAATCAAGCCTTGGCAAAAGTTAATGAGTGCGGCGGCAAAAGCCATGGCAGGGTTATGGGTGGGTGGTAACTCATTGAATCAGAAATTGCTTACTCCCTATAAGATGACAGTGAGTGGCCTTGATAAGCTGCGCAAAAAAGATTGGTATCTCGTGATTGCCAACCATCAAAGTTGGGTCGATATTTTGGTGATGCAGCGCATCTTTCGGGGCCGCATACCATTTTTGAATTTCTTTTTGAAAAAAGAGCTACTGTACGTGCCTTTTCTAGGCCTAGCTTGGTGGGCATTAGATTTTCCTTTTATGAAACGCACCAGCAAGTCGCAACTAAAGAAAAACCCTAAACTACGTGGCAAAGACATCGAAACCACACGCAAAGCCTGTGAAAAGTTTAAAGAAATGCCGGTGTCTATTGTCAACTTCGTAGAGGGCACGCGCTATACCGAGGACAAGCATCAGCGCCAACGCAGTCCGTTTAAGCATTTACTGAAGCCTAAAGCGGGTGGTGTCGCGTTTGTGCTGCAAGCGATGGGAGAGCAGATCAGCAAGATAGTGAATGTGACCATTCATTACCCCGGCGGCATCCCCACATTTTTGGACTTGGCTGCAGGCAAAGTGAAAGAGGTTGCTGTGCATGTTGAGGTACTCCCGCTTGATAAAAAGTTGGTGGGGGATTACAGCAATGACAATGAATTTCGGGTATCTTTTCAGCAGCATCTTAATGATATGTGGCATGACAAAGACCGTGTATTTGACGATTTAGCAAAGCATAACAGGAGTTAACTATGCTCAAGCGATTTCTACCCAATTGGTTAGCAGGGATTTTAGCTGGCTGTGTGTTGCTAGTGAATACACTGGTGTGGGGAGTAATCGTATTCCTCTTAGGCTTAGTGAAGTTAGTGTTGCCACTGCATGTAGTGACCGTATTATTACATAGCGCCTATAATGGCTGGCGTGGTGGCAATCGTTTAGGGTTAAAGATCGGCTGTGAGAACTTTGATGTGTCGTTCAACGGTGAAGTGCAAAAAGGCGCTTGGTATTTACTGATATCTAATCACCTTAGCTGGCTTGATATCGTTGTACTTAGTGCGGTGAATGAGCTACCCGCACCGAAGTTCTTCCTCAAAGATGAGTTAAAATATGTGCCACTGATTGGCAGCGGTGCATGGGCTATGGGTATGCCCTTTATGAAGCGTGCTAGCAAAGAGCAAATAGCCAAGAATCCAAAGCTCAAAGGTATGGACGTAGAGCGAACCAAACGCAGTTGCCATAACTTTAAACAGTATCCATCGTGTATCGTTAATTTTGTCGAGGGTTCACGTTTCACTGCCAGTAAACATCAACGCCAAGAGAGTCCATTTCGCCATTTGCTCAAGCCCAAGGCTGGTGGTATTGCCTTTGCACTGCAAGTGCTAGGGGAGCAATTTGACGGTCTGTTAGATGCAACGTTGCACTACCAATCACAGGGCAGCCATATCTGTCGCGACTTTTTAACTGGCCGACTTACTCATATTGAACTCTCAGTAGAGGTGCGAGAAATTGCACCACAACTTGTGGGGGACTATCAGCAAGATAAAGCCTTTCGCGTTGAGTTTCAAAAACACCTCAATGTTATGTGGCATCAGAAAGATGCGTTGATTGCTAACAATTATGCACCTGTCACTGAGGTGTGTCCTGACGTTGCGAATTCAACAGGTGAACTATGAATGAGAGTCAGTTACAAACCCTAGTCGAGCCTTGGTTTGAGGGCATGGAGCAAGCCAGTTTATTCAGTGCAATTACCGCGACAGGTTTGGGGATGCTGGCGATTCTATTGCTGTATTTTTTCCTACGCAGTTTGATGTTGCCAGGAGTGCAGTCGCTGGCCGCAAAGTTATCACCAGAGCGCATTACCATGCTGGCACCCTTGCTACAAAAGCTGAATCGTCGCGTCGCCGGTATTATTTGCTGTGTGGTGTTTTTAGCCTTTTTCCAGAACGTTTTTCCAAGCACCGAGCTGGTGGGTGGCGTTGTACGGACCTTGGCGCAAATAGCGCTTATTGTGTATGGCGGCTTTATTGTCAGTAGTGTCGTCAGTGTCGGTGGTGCTATCTATAATCAGTTTGAGTTTGCCCGAGAAGTCCCGATTCAAGGCCTTATCCAGCTGGTAAAGCTGGTGACTTTTATAATCTGTGCCATCTTAATCTTCTCATTACTGCTGGAGAAGTCTCCCACCTATATTATCTCTGGTTTTGGTGCTATCGCAGCGGTCACCATGTTGGTGTTTAAAGACACGATTTTGGGCTTCGTTGCCAGTATTCAAATTGCCGCTAATCGCTTGGTTACCTACGGAGATTGGATTCAGGTTGATAACTACGGCGCTGACGGTGAAGTTATCGATCTTGGCCTGAACACCGTTAAAGTGCGCAATTGGGATAACACTATCACCACAATTCCAACTTATATGCTGGTGGCCGGCTCATTTAAGAACTGGCGCGGTATGCAAGAGTCTGGTGGTCGCCGGATAAAGCGCTCGCTGAATATCGATATGAACAGTATTCGCCTCGCCGACGAGGCATTGCAGCAACGTATCAGCGACAGCATTAATATTGATGATTATGTCAAAGCCAGTAACTTGCCGGAGCAGGTCACTAACCTAGGGTTATTTCGCCGCTATGCCGAGGGCTACTTGAAGCAGCATGAGCGCATCAACAATGAGCTGACCTTAATGGTGCGCGAGATGCAGCCACTAAACCACGGTCTGCCTATTGAATTTTACTGCTTTAGTGCCGATAAACGCTGGATCTCTTATGAGCACTTGCAGGCTGAGATTATGGATCATCTGCTCGCGATGCTGCCTGTGTTCGAATTACGTCCATATCAGAGTATTACTGGGCAAATGAGTAGCCCTAACTAATCGGTGATTAGGGCAACTTTGCCAGCAATAGCCCCAGCGCTGCAAAACTGGCGATTACCATAAGTATTGGCGGCTTATACTGGCGCAACACCCACAGCCCGATAATGGCAACAAGACCATACCACCATTGGCTTACGCCTGCGGGGATGATCGGGTTGTATAAAGCGGCAGCAATAAAGCCCACCACTGCAGCATTAATGGCTTTACTCACGCCAGCAACGAGTGGGTTGCTCAATAACGACTGCCAGTGGCGATGAAAGCCGATAACCAACAAAAAACCAGGCGTAAAAATGGCTAAGGTGGCTAAGGTAGCACCGAGCAAAGGCGCGTGCGGTGTCATGATAGCACCAAGGTACGTAGCAAAGGTAAACATCGGCCCAGGAATAGCCTGGGCGGCTGCATAGCCGGATAAAAATGCATCGCTGTCAACATCCGTTAGAATAGTGTCTAACAGCGGTAACACCACATGGCCGCCGCCAAATACCAAAGATCCCGCTTGATAAAACTGCCCAGCCAGTTGCCAATAGCCAGAAGCCGCGCTAAAGGTAAGTAAAAACAGCACTGAAAAGAGCAGTAAAGCCGGCCAGTTAAGTCGTGTAGGCGACTCGGATTCGGCGCACTCCATCGGTTTTAATAACCAAGCACCCGTTACGCCAGCTACGGCTAAAATGGCCAGTTGCGTGTAAAGGGAAGGAACAAAAATAAGTGCCAAGGCACTGAGCAATGCTAACGCTTTTGTTTGCCAGTTAGGGCAAAAGCTTTTAGTCATCGTTATCAGTGCATCAGTAACAATGACGACTGCGAAAAGTTTTAGGCCAATGATTAACCCAGACAGCCCCCAGCCTAATTGCTGTGCGCCAACAGCCAATAACACCATAATCAACATTGAGGGCAAGGTGAAGCCAACAAAAGCAACGATGCCACCAAGCACGCCCGCATGGTGTAAGCCAATTGCGAAGCCTACTTGCGAACTGCCGGGACCTGGTAATAGCTGGCTGAGCGAGATCAAGTGTCCGTACTGCTGCTGTGATAACCATTGCTTGTTTTCAACGAAGTGGCGTTGAAAGTAACCTAAATGTGCTGCTGGGCCACCAAAGCTAGTGCAGCCGAGGAGGAAAAACTGGTAAAATAACGATAAAAGTTTCATCGCTAAACTATACTTCGATTAGTTGTCATTAATATGACAGTACAGGCACAGCGGTATTAGTTGCAAGGGGCACAGGTGGTAGTAAGAGCACGCGTCTTTTTTTTGCTGATAGTTACGTTAGTATATTCGCTTTGTGCCAGTGCTCGCACGGTTGTTAGTGTGGCCGTCGATCATGCGCCGCCGTATAGCAATACCGAATCGAGTGCACCTAAAGGGCTGATTATTGATATCCTGCGCCCGATAGCCCAAGAGCTAAACTTTGATATCAATGTAATTGCATGCCCGTTTTCTCGCTGTGTTTACTTACTCACTCATAATGAAGTCGATATAATGGGCGGACTAATACGCACCCCAGCCCGTGAACAACAACTGCAGTTTGTCACGCCAGCTTACATGGCATTGCACTCATCATTTAGCTTTTATTCACTAAAGACACCCAGCTTTAACATCGAGCACTACAACGACTTGTATGGGAAACGTATTGCGGTGATGCGCGGAGCGGCGCACTTTGCGCGCTTTGACAATGATGAAAAGCTGATAAAAGTACCAGTGACATCAGAGCAAATCGCTTTAGATATGTTACTCAAAGACCGCGTAGACCTGTTTATTGGCGTTGAAGCGACGGCAGAACATGCCATGGGCGTACTGCAACGTCCGGCACATCAACTTATGAAGCACCCATATAGGTACCAAGACGCCATTTACGGCCATATGGCGTTTGCATCGCGTTTTGCTGGTAGCACACTGGCTGAGAAAATTAATCAGCAGTACCAGAAAATGCTTAAAAGTGGCGAGTTAAGTGCATTGGTCAAACCTTATGCGCTACCTCCAGTGATGCCTCAAAACGGAATTAATTAGCACTGTTTTAACCTCTAGTTCATTAATCTTTGCTAGTATCACCCGCATACTCAAATATTTAGGAATTCACAATGGTTAAACGTATGACTCGTTTTTCTACAGTGGCTACAGCAGTAGCGGTAACAGTGGTGTTGTCAGGTTGCCAAGCAACCAATACGCAAAAAGGTGCAGGTATCGGTGCCGGTATAGGCGCCGTGCTAGGTAAAGCGACGGGCGACCATGACGACAAGCGTATTTTTATCGGCGCCGCCATTGGCGCCTTAGCGGGTGCTGCGGTAGGTGACTACATGGATAAGCAGGAGCAGGCTTTTCGAGATGAATTAGCGGGCTCGGGCGTGGAAGTGGTACGCGAGGGCGATAACATCCGTTTAGTGATGCCTTCAAATATTACCTTTGCCACCGATCAATCTTATATCTCTAGTGGTTTCCACCGTACTTTAGATGCAATTGCCAGTGTTATGAATAAGTACGAGAAAACCTACCTGAGTGTTCAAGGTCATACCGACAGCACCGGCGCCAGTGATTATAATCAACGTTTATCTGAGCAGCGCGCTCAGAGCGTTAAAAATTACTTGGTGAACAAGCAAATTTTAGCGGCGCGTGTGAGCATTCAAGGCTTTGGCGAAAGTCGCCCTGTTGCGGATAATTCCACGGCTAACGGTCGCGCCTTGAACCGTCGTGTAGAAATCCAAATCGTGCCTAACGTTAAGAACTAGATAACTGCGAAGGCTGATTAAACTGCAACTCGCATAGGCGCTGATACAGTGCCGATTGTTGCAATAATGTCGGGTGGTCACCAACGGCCACCACTTTACCTTGGTCCATAACCACGATGCGATCCGCATGCATCACCGTACTTAAACGGTGGGCAATAATTAGCGTTGTGCGGGATTGCATGAGTCGGGTCAGCGCGGCTTGCACATGAAACTCACTTTCGGCGTCTAAAGCGCTGGTCGCTTCGTCTAAAAGTAGAATATTGGGGTCTTTCAAAATCGCACGAGCAATGGCAATGCGCTGTTTTTGTCCTCCCGATAGGCGCACACCCCGCTCCCCCAAAAAGCTACTGTAGCCATCAGGTAAGTCGTTTATAAATTCATGTGCATAGGCTTGTTTCGCGGCAGCGATAACTTGTGCTTGTGTGGCGTCTTCGCGCGCATACGCGATATTGTGATAAACATCGGCGCTAAACAGCACTGGATGCTGGGCCACCATGGCCATTTCGTCACGAAGCGCGTGTAAAGACAAAGTGCTAAGTTCTTTGTTGTGCAACTTAATTTGGCCACTGCTCACGTCATAGAAACGCTGTAACAACTCAAACAAGGTGCTTTTCCCCGCCCCCGAAGGGCCGACAATTGCAATGGTCTCGCCAGCGTTAATGGTTAGGTTAAATCCATTAAGGGCGGGTTTATCTGGTCGCGAGGGGTAGCAAAAACTCACCTCATTAAAAGCTAAAATGGCCGTTTCGCTTTGCTTGTTATCAAAGCGGGCTGGAGTCGTTGGGTCGATTATATCGCTGCGTACTTGCAGTAGCTCTACTAGGCGCTTAGCGGCCCCTGCCGCACGTTGCAGTTCGCCATATATTTCCGCCACTGTGCCTACCGACATCGCCACCACCACAGCATAAAAAACAAAGGCTGCCAGCTCACCGCCAGTCATAGCGCCATTGAGAACATCCACGCCGCCGCTGTAGAGCATAAAACTGATCCCCGAGAAGGTGATAAAAATCACGAGGGCTATCAGGATGGCGCGCTGAAGTATTCGTCGTTTGGCGACTGAGAAAGCTTTATCTACTTCACCATTGAAAGCGTTTTGCTCCATCGCTTGGCGGTTAAAACTGTGAACAGTTTTGATGTTTTGCATGACCTCGCCAGCATAGGTGCTGATATCAGCGATAGCGTCTTGGGAGCTACTTGCTAACGTGCGTACGCGGCGGCCGAATAACTTCATAGGTAAGAGCACCAGCGGTACACACAGCAGTACGATCAACGTCAGCTTCACATTAGTGATAAACAGCATAATGATGCCGCCGATAAGCATCAACGCACTGCGCAGCGCCATGGATAAAGACGAGCCGACGATGCTTTGCAGTAAGGTGGTATCGGTGGTTAGGCGTGACATAATCTCGCCGCTGCGATTCTCTTCAAAGTAACTTGGGTGCAGGGAGGCGATACGCGCGAACACCGCCTTGCGAATATCGTTACTAACGCGCTCACCTAGCCACGACATCATGTAAAAGCGGCAGAAAATTCCCACCGCCATGATCGCGATTAGGGCAATAAGTACCATCACAGATTGTCGTAGCTGAGTAATTGAACCCGCAATAAAGCCGTCATCAATCACTTGCTTGAGCCCTTGTCCCAAGGAAAGGTTAATACCTGCGGTCAGTAGCAGTGCTGCGAGGGCGGCGATAACCACCCATTTATAAGGCCACACAAATTTAAAAATAGGGCGGAGGTAGCGCAAAGCGCTTTTTTCGTTACCGGCTGTGTTCATATGTGTACTTTGCTGCGGATTAAGTGCTCAGTGTATCAAACCTGTGCACTGGCGCCATGGTTGCTATGATACCAACGTTGCGTTGTTGGTGGTTTTTCTATACAACTAGAGTACAAGGACTAACCAACAGGAAGCCACCATGCAAGCAACAGGAACTTTTACCGTTAAATTAAACCCGCAACAAAGTTATGCCACTGGGGTAGACGGTATTGATTTAGGAAGAATGTCGATAGATAAAACCTTTAGTGGTGAGCTCCACGGTATTAGTCAAGGTGAAATGCTCAGTGCCCGCACGCCAGTGCAAGGCTCCGCTGGTTATGTCGCCTTGGAGCAGGTCACTGGGACACTGGGTGACAAAAAAGGCAGCTTCGTACTCCAGCACTTCGGTACCATGAACCAAGGCAAAGATACACTGATCCTTGAGGTGGTGCCGGATTCAGGTAGCGGCGAATTGCGAGGCTTGAGCGGGAAAATGACCATCAATATGGACAATGGCGCTCACCATTACGTATTTGACTACCAGCTAGGTAGTACTAATGAGTAGTGAAACGATTTTACACAGCGCGCAATTTAACCCCAAAGTGAAACAATACTGGTTGGTCTTGTGGTTATTGGTTGCCACAGTGACCTTGTTTGGTATTGTTTTTATCCCCGTTATTGCCATTGTTGTGTGGCTCGTATCAGGGCGTATGTTGGCGGCCATGTCGGCAACCTTGAGTGAAAAAAAGCTGTTTGTTAAACGCGGTATTTTGGTGCGCACTGAAAAGACTATTCCCCTTGATAAAATTACCGATGTGGGGTTAACGCAAGGGCCATTGATGCGACTGTTTGGTATTCATCAATTGAGTTTTGAAACAGCGGGCCAGTCGGGTACCGGTGCGTTAGTGTCACTCATTGGAGTGGTGGATGCACAGCAGTTCCGTGAGGCCATTTTGGCACAAAAGGAGCGTTTAGCTGAGCACCAACAAACACAATCAGAGTCTATGTCACAACCTAGCGACCAAGCGCTGTTGGCACGCTTGGTCGAAGTTGTAGAACGGATTGATACGCGACTCAAGCATCTCGAGCAGCGTTCAGATTAACTTATCAGCTGACGACTACCGGCATTCACCGATAACTGCTTTGAACGTGTTGAAAGCACTTGGTAATTGCTGTCTTTTACTGTGTTGATGTAATGCCACTGCGCCTGTGCCTGCTCGGCGGTGAACGTCACCGTGAGATAACCCCGATCCACTAAGTTATTATAGGTAAGGTCGTCAATCAGCAAGGTGATGACCTGCTCTATTTGTGCTACTGCCTGCGGATCCTGAGTGTTCAGGGATAAATAACTTTCAAGTCCAGGGGAAGAAACCGAAGCGGTGGCAAACTCAACGCCAGCCGCTTGGTTAGCAGCAATGGGATTAGTGGCGTCGGTTCGCAATTGACCTGCCCAACCATTATGGGTATCGCCAGCAAGTACAACTAAATCCTTTTGCGCAGCTACGGCGCTGGCGAGCAACATCTCGCGCTCATAAGCGTAACCGTCCCAGGCATCAAGGTTGTAGGGTACTTTGGTTTCTACCCGGGCGCGCTCGTTGGCACTAACAGTGGGATCCCCAGCTAGTATGCGTGTTTTTATTTGCGCCAACTCAGCGAACAATGCATTGGCTTGGGTGAGCAGGGCGCTTGTATCTTCGCCACTAGCCAAGGCTACTTGCAGGCTCCCAAGCAGCTGCAATACTTCCACCGGCATATGCATCTTCGTCATCAGTACCTGCTGTGCGAGTACTTGCCATTGGCAGTCAGAGGTCATGATGCCATCTTGTAGCCAAGTTAATTGCTCGCTACCTAAAAGAGCCCGTGATGAGGAGCTAATAGCACTGGCAAACTGCGCTTGTCCTGGGGCGCTAGTAAGATCAAAATCAGCAAAGCTAAGTTGCTCATCGCGGGCCAGTACGCGGGTATCCAGCATGTACAAAGACACTAGGTTGGCAAAATCAAAACGACGATAAATACGCTCTTTGTCGGCCACATTACGTATGGGCATCCACTCGAAGTAAGCTTGTAAGGCATAAAGCTTACGTTGAGTGAAATCCCCTTCGCCCTCATTATGATTTTGGGCACCATCACGCCAGGTATCATTAGTTATTTCATGGTCGTCCCACACCACAATAAATGGACAATGGCTGTGCGCTGCTTGCAGGTCGGTATCTGTGCGGTAGTGTGCATAACGTTTACGGTAATCTTCAAGCGATAACATTTCTGTGCTGTTATCTTGCGGTAGTAGGCGCCCAAGGGCCGCTGCATCGGCAGTGGCATAACCGTCATTACCGTACTCATAGAGGTAATCGCCAAGATGTAATACCGCGTCTAAGTCGGGTTGTTTGGCGACCTCGCCATATACATGAAAATAGCCAGCAGGGTAGTTTGCGCATGAAAGCACGGCGAACTTAACTTGCTCGATATTGCCTGTTGGCAGCGTTTTCCCTTTACCCGTTGGGGAGGTTTTACCATATGCCTTAAAGCGGTAGTAGTACTGAGTGTTCGCATCGAGACCTTGTAAGTCCACTTTCAGTGTAAAGTCACTGTCGGCACTTACCTGCGCCTCGCCATCATGGCTGATGTTGATAAACTCGGGATCGGTCGCCGCCTGCCATTGCACCTTGAGGCTGCTAACTGGCTGTTGTGGTGTTACTCGAGTCCAAATAATGAGGGCATCGCTGAGTGGGTCGCCGCTGGCGACACCGTGATCAAAGCTCACATCGACGCTATCGTCATCGTCACTATCGAATACACAGCCACTGAGGCCGAGCGATAAAACGGCAACACCAAACCCGGCTGCCGATGCCTTTAAAAAACTTCTCCGCGTTAACGTCATTACTCTGTACCCATTAACCTAAAAATACAGAGCATATCGGAGTCATGTTACTGTTAGGTTAAAACACCTGACAAATATGATCGGCCTTACAGGTTATGACGGTGACATTTTTGTAGCCAACGCGAGTGAGCTGCTCGGCACTTAGTGTCGCCCTCGCACTGCTCGCACAGTGTAAGTAGATAGGGCGGTTGGCGTCTTTTTCAATTTCCATCAGCTTCATTTCCAATAGCCCCCGAGGAATATTAATAGCACCAGTGGCGGCTTTGGTTGCATGCTCGGCGGGTTCGCGTACATCAATCAACAAACCATGATTATCACTTAGCTCTGCTTTCGCTTGCTCGGCGCTAATTCGGCGTTGATTAGGGGTGATGGTTTTTAGTAAATCTGGGATTGGGGTCAGCATATTATTCCTCCATGCCTAGCTTTTTTAATATATACATCATAGGACACCAACCGCTAAATGCTGATTGGATAAGATTAAGGGCAATAAATACAGTAAAAAATAGCCAGTTAGAGTCGACGAAATGCGCCAGCAGTAAGGATATCAGGACCATAATGCCAGCAATAAGTCGCAGCGCAGCAGATATATTCATAGCAACACACCTTGTTGGAGATGAGAGATTACATTTAGTATATTAGTAAAATCTAAATTAGCAATAATTAATATTAGACAGGGCTAATATTCCTTTCTATACTTCTGCCATTCTCAGTTCACAACAAGAGCGACACGTGGATTTCAGTAAAATAGCCGACAGCGCTGAGCAGGCACAAAGCCTGCTGAAGATTCTGGCAAATAAAAACCGTCTAATGATCCTATGCAGTTTGCAGCAGGGTGAACTCAGCGTATCCCAGCTCAATGATGCAGTGCCGTTAAGTCAGTCGGCATTGTCACAGCACCTCGCTGTATTGCGTAACGAAAACATGGTGACCACGCGGCGTGAGAGTCAGACCATTTACTACCAGTTGTGTGATGATAACGCTAAGGCCATTTTGCAGACTTTATACACGCTATTTTGTCAGGAGTAGGCTGTGAACGCCTTGGATAAAACAGTAAAAGCGAGTTTGAACGGCCCTTTTGCGCTGGTGGTTTTCATTGTGGCCTTGGTGCTTGGCGCCTTGGCCTTAAGCTATACTCCGCGTGAGGAAGAGCCACAGATCACCGTGCCTATGCTTGATATCACGGTGGCCGTGCCCGGAATTGAAGCGCCACAAGTCGAACGGCTGGTGACCATCAAACTAGAGAAGCTGCTGGCGCAAATTCCAGGGGTTGAACACATCTATTCCACCACGGCTAATGAGCAACTAGTGACCACACTGCGCTTCGAGGTGGGTCACTCCCGCGAGCAAGCTTTGATAGACACTTATGCAAAATTATATGCCTATCAAGACACCATGCCTCAGGTGGTTAAGCAGTGGCAGATTAAGCCCATATCGGTCGATGATGTGGCCATTGTGATGTTGGGCTTATACAGCGAGGCACCGCAGCTCTATAACGATTATGACCTCACCCGCATGGCGCAGGAGTTAGCCACCAATTTACAACGCTTGGCGGATACGAGCGAGGTAAAGGTGGTCGCCGGGCGTAAACGCAGCGCCTATGTTTATCTCGATATCAGCGCGCTCAATGCCCATCAAACCACGGTACAAGATGTTCTCTATGCGCTGGAGGTCTCCAATCAGTTGCATGAAGTGGGTCGAGTCAACGATGCGCAAGGCCCATGGCGGGTGCATGTTCAAGCCGGTGATGCATTACGTGACCAAGCGCAGCTCAGTGAGTTAGTGGTTAATGTTGTCAATGGTCAGGCCGTGCGCTTAGATAGCGTCGCCGAGATCACCGTTGGCCCCAGTGAGCCCAGTCATTACCAGTGGTTACAACACGGCGATCACCAGCAGCTGCCCTTAGTGACCTTAAGCGTGGCGAAGCAAGGGGGTAGTAATGCGGTGGCGGTTGCCGATGCGGTGCATCGTGAAATGGCGCGTTTGCAACAACAGCTGTTGCCGCCAGAAGTCAAAGTGGTGACGCTACGCGATTATGGCCAAACAGCGAATGACAAAGTCAATAACCTCGGCGCCAGCCTGGCTTTTGCCATTATTACCGTGGTGCTCTTTATTGGCGTGTTTCTAGGGTGGCGTCCAGCGATCGTGATCGCCTTGGCCTTGCCTATTTGCTATGGCCTCACCCTCACCTTAGATTGGGCATTTGGTTACACCATTAACCGTGTCACCTTGTTCGCGCTCATTTTAGCCTTGGGGCTATTAGTCGATGACCCGATCACCGGCATAGATAATATCAGTCGCTACCTTAATCGCTCTGGTGATCGAAAAGATAACATCGTCGCTGCCATCAGTGAAATTCGCACGCCGCTGTTGATGTCAACATTGACCATTATGGTGGCCTTCTTTCCACTTGCCTTTATTACCGGAATGATGGGTCCCTATATGGCACCCATGGCGTTTAACGTGCCAATCAGTGTCGCGCTATCGACGCTGGTGGCATTTTTCGTAACGCCATGGCTAGCTATGCGTATTCTCAAGCCAGAGCAAGGTCTGGCGCTCAGGGAGCCAAGCAAAGCGATGCAGAAGTACACGCAATTGCTGGGTTATATCCTTAGCCAACCACGCAGAGCCAAATGGGTGCTGTATACGGTTTTAGCGTTATTTGTATTCAGCGCCAGCTTACCGGTGATGCGTGCCGTGCCGCTGAAGTTACTGCCCTACGATAATAAAAGCGAGGTGCAGGTGCTCATTGACATGCCCGAGGGGACGGCATTGGAGCATACAGCGGCATTGACCCGTCAGATTCAGCACAAGGTGTGGCAGCTCAATGAGGTCAAGGCCATTGCCGCGTACGTCGGCCAGCCTTCGAGTATGGACTTTAATGGCATGGTGCGAGGTTATTATCGCCGCGTTGGCGAGCATCAGGGGGAGTTACGAGTATTACTACACGATAAATCGCAACGCCAGCATCAGTCCCATGCCGTGGTGTTACGGCTGCGTGATGAGCTGGCCGAATTTAATCAAGACGAGATCACTATTAAAGTGATTGAGGTGCCGCCCGGGCCTCCGGTGCTGAGTACTTTGGTCGCCGAGGTCTATGCCAAACCGTTTATTGATGCGCAACAGCATCGTGAGGCCGCACGCCAAGTGATGGCGCGGCTGCGCCAAGAGCCCCATGTTGTTGAAATTGATAGCTCCATGGCCGCCGCGCAAACACAGCTGCGTTTTGTTACCAACACTAGCAAAGCGGCACTGTCGGCGGTAGCCAGCGCCGATATCGCTACGGCGCTAAGGGTAGCATTAAAAGGTCAGCAGGTCGGTCAACTTTATGTCGATGATGAAATCAACCCGCTGCCTATCGAGGTGGTGCTGCCATATCGCCACCGTACGCAAACACATATTGGCGCCTTGCAGGTGAAAGGTCAGCGCAATATTAGCCAACGCAGTTCGGAGCTTGGTTTATCTAGCGCTCCTCAGCCTATGGTGGCGCTGTCCGAGTTGGGCGAGTTTAACTCATTAGCGCGACCCCAGCCCATTGTGCGCAAAGACTTACAGCGGGTTATCTATGTTATGGCTGAGCTCAATGGCCGTACCCCGGCGGAAGTGATTGCCGATGTCAGCGCCGATAAGGGCGTGGCAGAATTGCAAAACACCCCTTGGCAGCAGCGTACTTTTGTTGATTCGGGTGGCACTCAAGCATGGCACCTTGGCGAGGGGATTGATGTATCTTTTAGCGGCGAAGGAGAGTGGCGCATCACCATTGATGTGTTTCGCGATATGGGCATTGCCTTTGCCCTTGCGTTGGCGGCCATTTTAGTGTTGTTGCGGGTGCAAACAAAATCCATGAGCTTGGCATTAATTATTATGTCGGCCATTCCGCTTACCATTATTGGGATTATGCCCGGTTTTTGGTTGCTGAATCAATTGGGTGAGCGCGCTATTGCCGGCGCGCCGGAGCCGGTGTTATTTACCGCCACGGCGATGATTGGCATGATTGCCCTGGCCGGTATCGTCATACGTAATTCACTGATCCTCGTGGAGTTTATTGAACAATCACGACGCCAAGGTGAAGCCATTAAAACAGCGCTTATTAACGCTGTGCAGGTACGTATGCGACCAGTGCTGTTAACCGCTGGGACCACCCTGCTGGGCAATATAATGATCATTTTTGATCCCGTCTTTAGCGGTCTCGCAATCGCGATTATTTTCGGCATTCTCGCCTCAACCCTATTCACTTTGCTGGTCGTGCCTTTGGTGTATTACCTGGTCTTTGCAAAAGAGGAAGCAAACAATGCGAACTAAGTTAACAGCGGCGCTCGTCATAGCTATTTTAGCCGCCGTAATAGTGTGGTTTTCTGGCGTGCTTACTCAGCATATTGCGCCAGGAGTTAAAACCGATAAGCAATCATACCGAGGCGCCACCCATCAGGTTGAGCTTAGTGCCATAAATGTGGCAGAAGTGGTGCCAGGACAGGTTCTTGCCAAGCAAAATACCCAAGTTTCAGCACGGGTATTAGCACAGATTGAGCGCTTTTTAGTGCGAGCAGGCGATACCGTAAAGCAAGGGCAAGTGGTGATTGAGCTTGATAAACAAGCGCTACAAAGCCAAGTGCAGCAAGCCCAAGCGCAAGTAAATGCATTGCAAGCGTCATTGACGCAGGCCAGTAAACAGCTTCGCCGTGCCAACGAGCTATTTGCACAAGGGTTGATTTCGCAAAACGATATTGATGCAGCTACCGCCAACCATGACAACCTCAAAGCCAGTGTTGAGCAGGCCCAACAAGCGTTGCAACAAGCGCTGATTGCCTTACAGTACGCCACCATTAAAGCACCTATTGCTGGGCGCGTGGTCGAGCGTTTCGCTGAGCCGGGTGATACCGCCAGCCCAGGGCAGGCGCTACTAGCCATTTACAATCCGCAGCAACTACAGCTTGAGTTTGCGGTACGTGAAGGCCAGGCATTAACCTTGGATATTGGCACACAGCGACGAGTTTCAATTTCTTCGTTGGCGCTACACGCAGACGTGCCGCTGGTGGAGGTGGTCCCCGCAGCAGACAGTGGTTCGCGATCGCTGTTGATGCGCTTTGCGGCGCCACAAAGTGCGAAGCTGCTGCCAGGTTTGTATGCGCAGCTGGAGCTGCCAGCGTCTTCACGCCAAGGAGTGCTGGTGGCCCGCGAGTGGGTGCACCAACACGGTCAGCTGGACATGGTCATGGTGGTAAAGCAAGGGCAATTGCAGCGCCGTTATGTTCGTTTGGGACAAGTTGTTGATAAGCAGGTTGAGGTGCTTTCAGGGCTGAGCCCCGGTGAGATAATAGCCACCGAAGCGCAGCCCGCAGCGCTATAAAAATGTTGCTATCTCAGCCAGCGATTTTTTCTGTAAAGCGTGGTTAGGCACCGTGGCATCGTCACTTGGGTAGCCGACCACGATAAGCATATAGGGACGTTCATTGTCTTTGTTACGGCCGCAAATTTCGCTCAGGAAGCTCATCGGCTTGGGAGTGTGCGTGAGGGTGGCTAGCCCGGCGCGATGTAAGCCTTGAATTAAAAAGCCTGTGGCGAGCCCAACAGACTCGTGAACATAATAATTGGGTTGCTGCTCATCGGTGTGTAAACCGCCTTTTTTCTGGCTAAATACCGCGATTAACCAAGGCGCATGTTGTAAATATGGCTTTTGCGCATCGGTGCCCAAAGGTTTGAGTGCGTCTAGCCACTGCTGCCCAGCCCGACCCTCATAAAACGAGCGCTCTAATTGCTCTGCTTGCTCGCGAATTTGCTTTTTTACGGCTTCGGAATTGATAGCAACAAAGTGCCAGGGTTGGTGGTTAGCTCCACTCGGCGCTGTGCCTGCCGCCTGAATGCAGGTTTCGATAATGCGCTTATCAACCGCACGGTCGCTAAAACTACGAATACTGTGGCGACGTTTGGCGGTGTCTAAAAACTCCTGCGCACGCGTCAGCATTTGCGCGGCAGGGTACTCAATAAAGTCGGTTAAAGGGGTATGTTGGTGGGGCTGCATAGTGCACTCGCTCAATGGTGGTGGTCAATTTAGCCTAGGTCCGAAAGGTATTTCTGTCCACATCATATTTACTTACATATTAACGTCGCGTTCATCTTTGTACCCGCTTTCCCCTGTGGTATAACCCTAGGCACTAATAATAAATATAAAAAGGAATACCCCGTGCTTTCGATTCAAGGCCTTACCAAAACATATGGCAATGGCGTGCAAGCGCTCAAAGGAGTGAATTTAACAATCCCTAAAGGCATGTTTGGGCTCCTTGGGCCGAACGGTGCAGGAAAGTCATCATTGATGCGCACCATTGCAACCTTACAAACAGCGGATAGCGGCACCATCGAATTTGATGGACTGGATGTATTTAAACAGCCGCAAGAAGTGCGCCGCCGCTTGGGTTATCTGCCACAGGGTTTCGGCGTCTATCCCCGAGTTAGTGCAGCAGATTTGCTCGATCATATGGCGATATTAAAAGGTTTAGACAACGCCAAAGAGCGTAAAGAAGTGGTTGATGGCCTACTTGCGCACACCAACTTATATGAGCATAAACTTAAAGCAGTGAGTGGTTTTTCAGGAGGCATGCGCCAACGCTTTGGCATTGCTCAAGCTCTGCTTGGCGACCCTGACTTACTGATAGTCGATGAGCCGACGGCCGGCTTAGACCCTGAAGAGCGGAATCGCTTTCACAATCTATTAGTTAGTTTGGGTGAGCAAAAAGTGGTGATCTTATCAACTCACATCGTTGATGATGTCAGTGAGTTATGCCCTAACATGGCGGTGCTAGCGGGTGGCGAAATTCTCCTGCAAGGCAATCCTATCGATTTAACCCATCAGCTTAATGGCCAGATTTGGCGTAAAGAAGTGGCCAATCAGCAGCAGGCGTTAGAGCTTGAGCAGCACCTACCAGTGATTTCTAAACGCTTGTTTGCTGGCAACACTATTTTGCATGTATTCGCCGATGCGCCGCCGGAAGGATTTGAGGCTGTGCCCAGTAGTTTAGAAGACGTGTATTTCTCGACGTTATACCAGCAACGTGCAGCGGCACAGGCGTAGGAGGGCATATGTTACTTAAAATGCTCACCTTTGAGCTGCGCTATTTTTTGCGCCAGCCATCTTTTTACGTTTGTAGTTTATTGTTTTTCCTACTTTCGTTTGCCATGACCATGAGCGATAACCTCCCGTTGTGGGGTTCTAACGTGCATCTCAACGGCCCGTTTGTGAATGCGTTTGTGCAAGTTGTGGCGTTGAATTTCGTGCTTTTTGCGGTGGTGAACTTTGTCGCCTCATCCAGCTTACGCAACGATACTGAAAACATGCTAGAGCTGGTGTACACCAAGCCCTTTAATAAGCAAGCTTACACCTTGGGTCACTTTTTAGGCTCTTTTGTGGTTACTGCGGTGGTAATGCTGTTTGTACCTTTAGGTGTGTTTGCGGGGAGCGCTTTTGGCGTCATGCTTGGTTGGTCGCCAGCAGAGCTGCTGGGTGAGCAGCATTTATCTCACTACCTGCAACCTTATCTGGTCCTTGCTTTGCCCACTTTGTTTGTGATTGCGGTGTTTTGTCATGTAGCGGCGCTGCGTTTTCGCACCATGATGGCTGTATATATTGCCGCCGTGATTCTATTTCTCACTTATTCGACCCTTTCGGTGTATTTTGAAGAGCCGTCGGTACGGGTGTGGGCGGCATTATTAGACCCCTTTGGTTATGGTGCATTTGCAGATGTAACGCGTTATTGGACCACGGTTGAGAAGAATGAACTGTTATTACCTTTTTCCAGCTACCTGCTGTATAACCGCGTGCTATGGCTCGCTGTCGCAGGAGTCGTGTTTGCGCTGCTAGGACTAAAAAGTGGTTATCAAAGCCAAGGTAAAGATAAAAAGCGCCCAGGTGTATCGCAATCAATGCGTAAGCGCGCGCAACAAGCATTAGCCAACAATATCTCTGTGCGAGTACAGAGCATTAATACCCGCAGTCAGTTTATGATGCGCACCCGTTTTGAGTTTGCTCAGGTATTAATGAGCCCAGCGTTTTTAATTTTAGCGACCATCACGCTGTTTATGCTGATTGCTCCGCTACTCGCACCAGGGGTCAGCTATGGCGTATCCAACTGGCCACTGACTCAAACTATGGTTCCGCTTATTCAAGGGGCCATGGGCGTGTTGATGGTCATTGTGTTGGTGTACTACTCTGCTGAAGTGGTATGGCGCGAACGCAACTCAAAGTTTGGCGATATTATCGATTCTTACCCAGCACATAACTTAGTGTTTTGGGGCTCGAAGTTAACCGCTGTGACCGCTGTATTAGTGATGTTATATGTAGTGGGGATGGCGCTCACTATGAGTTATCAGTTGATCAAAGGCCACTTTAATATCGAACTGGGTCAATACTTATTCCGCTTGGGTTACTTAACCTTAGTGCCGTTATTTATGACCACAGTGTTGGCCTTCTTCTTCCAAGTGATCAGCCCCAATAAATATGTGGGCATGGTACTGTTTATTGTCTATTACGCCGTAAGTCTGATCCTTAACAACTATGGCTTTAGTCACAACATGTATGACTTTGCCGGCTCCCCAGCCGCTCCTTATTCTGATTTGAATACTTACGGTCACTTTCTTAATGCAGTGCATTGGTACAATGTGTATTGGTTAGGTATGACCTTAGCTTTGGCAGCGTTAGGCTACGGCTTATGGCACCGAGGCCCGCAACAAAGCCTATTGGCGCGCATACGACTGCTCAGTTATAACTTAGGCGGTAAAGGGCAAGTATTGGCAGTCTGTGGGTTGGTGATGTTTGTCGCCAGTGGCGCGTGGATATACCACAACACGCGGGTACTGAACGAATTTCATACCAAAGACGATATTCAAGCTCTGCAGGTGCAATACGAAAAGCAATTGGGCCAATATAAAGAAGCGCCTGTGCCTATGTTAACTAAGGTGGATATTGCCGCTGATATCTATCCGCAGCGCCGACGTATTGAAGCACAAGCCGATATCGCGTTCACCAACCCAACTGAGCAAGTGATTGAACGTTTCTTGGTGAGTAAACCGCAGTACAGTGAACAATGGCAGGTGCAACTAGAAGGCGGTGCCTTAGGTGAAAAGATTGATGACTTAAACACTTGGTGGTTTGAGTTCGAAAAACCTTTGCAGCCAGGGGAGGTGCGTCAAGGCACTTTAACTGTGGTACGTGCCCACCAAGGCTTTAAAGATAGCGGCTTTGATACCAGCTTGGTTGAAAATGGCACCTTTATTAATAACGCGGAACTATTACCGGTATTTGGCTATCGCCTTGATTACCAGTTATGGGATCGCAACGAGCGTCGCAAGCGTGATTTACCTGAGCTTGAGCGTGCCAATGACCTCAAGGATAGTCGCTATTATGGGCAAAATTTCTTTGGTGCCAACGTCGGTTTTATTGATTTCAGCGCCACGCTGAGCACTGATATTGATCAATTTGCTATCGCCCCAGGTTATTTGCAAAGTGAGCAAGTAGATGAAGAACGCGGACGCCGGACTTATCGCTATGAGATGGATGCACCTATGGTGGACTTCTACAATATTATGTCGGCCCGCTTAGAGGTGAAGAAAGAGCGTTACAAAGGCATCAATATTGAAGTTTATTATCATCGTGACCACCCGTGGAATGTCGATACGATGATCCAGTCTACTAAGGACTCTATCGATTATTTCACCAAAGAGTTTGGTCCTTACCAGCATAAACAGCTACGAATTCTCGAGTTCCCAGGTTACCGTGGCTTTGCGCAGAGCTTCGCAAACACCGTTCCTTATTCTGAACGTATTGGCTTCATCACCGACTTGCGAGACCCAGATGATATTAACCTGCCTTATTATGTAACCGCTCACGAGGTTGCGCACCAGTGGTGGGGACATCAAGTTGGTGCCGCCAATGTGCAGGGGTCGGCGGTCATATCTGAAACCTTATCTCAGTACAGTGCACTGCAAGTGATGGCGGAAAAATATGGCGAGCAGAAGCTGCGTAAGTTCCTCAAGTATGAGCTAGATCGTTACTTACAGGGCCGCACTATGGAAAGTTATCGCGAGATGCCGTTATATCGCTCTGAAAATCAGCAATATTTACACTATCGTAAAGGCTCGGTGGTGATGATGGCGGTTGCTGATAGGTTAGGCGATAAGCGCACCAACACGGCATTACGGCACTTTTTACAGGAGTTTAAGTACCAAACGAACCCTTACCCCACAACTCTTGACCTGTTGCGTCACCTCAAAGCGCAAGCGAATGAGCAAGAACAGGCCTTTATTGATGATCAGTTTAAACGCATCACTTTGTATGAGCTAGCGCTAGAAGATGTAGTCGTGAGTGAAACAAATGAGCAAAGCGGTAAGTTTAAAGTGACCTTGAGCATTGATGCCAAAAAAGTATATGCCAATGGTGAGGGGGTCGAGACAGAAGAGCCCATGCAGCAGCTGGTGGATATCGGCTTGTTCCACTTTGACCCTGAACAGTTAAGTGCCAACGATTCAGTGATTTACTTACAAAAGCATGAGCTGGTCTCAGGCGCCAATACACTAGAGCTGTACGTTGATGAGCGGCCAAGTTTTGCAGGTGTCGACCCACTCATTAAATTAGTCGATCGTGATAGCGCTAATAACGTGAAAAAGCTATAAGCTTAACGATACCAATATCGGGTTATGATCTGAGCTCTCGCGTGTCAACGCTTGAGCTCTTTTTATTTTTACCCCTCGGGTCCACACTTGATCCAGAGCGTAGCCAAAAAAACGCGTGCGCTGGTCAGGGGATAAGGTCACCGGTGCTAACTGTAAAGGAGTTAATAGCTGCTGTACTAATTGTTGACGGGAGTGGCTCCAGGTATTGAAATCGCCAGCAAAAATAACAGGCCCGCTATGCTGAGCAATGAGCAGGGTTAAGGTTTTTAGTTGGCGTTGATAGTCTTCGGTGCCCCAGGTAAAGTTGATACCGTGGAGGTTCACCACAAGTAAACTGCCCCCCTGCGCTAGCGCATAACGGCTTATACTTGATGCCTTCGGTGTTCGCAGCCAGGGTTCGCGTTGGTAAAAGCGACAATAGAGCTGCGGCTGAAAATCACTGAGCAATAAGGTACCGGTTTGTTTTGACCACCCTCGGAAGCCGGGGGAAAAGCGTGCATTAGGCTTGATAGCAAAGAGTTGTTGGTCGCGAAACGCCTCCTGTAAAAGGACAAAGTCAACGCCCTGAGACAGCGCTCTTAAATCCGGTAGCAGCTGTTCATGTTGTGCTTTATAAATATTCCAACTGAGGACTTCAATACGCTGTGGTAGGACGTCAGTGTGCGTGGTGATTGGTTTTCTGAGTTGCTGTGCGCATTGCCGTGGCGTTGAGACAATGCCCTGGATGTCTTCACTGGCAGCTGGTAACACCCACTGTTGCCAAAGTAGAAATGCGCTGTAAAACACCAAATATAAACTGATCACGACAAAGATGTACCTTGAAGGGCTGCCAATGGGCTGTGCTATAGTGGCAAAAAAATATCAGGTTGCAAAGTATGGCACACAGAACTATTTCGCCTTTAGTGTTAGGGTTTTGGCGTATGCTCGATTGGCAGCGCAGCGCCCAACAAAATCTCGCGTTTGTCGAGCAATGTATTGAGCAGGGCATTGTCGATACAGATCACGCTGACATTTATGGTCAATATCGCTGTGAAGCGGTGTTCGGAGAGTTATTAAAGCTCAAACCCAGCGTACGTGAACAAATTCGTATCATCACCAAGTGCGGCATTGCGCTGCAGCAGGGTAAGCGCGCTGTGCCCGGGCATGTTAATCACTATAACTCCAGCCGTGAGCATATTATCGCCAGTGCTGAAAAGTCACTGCAGCATTTTCACACCGACCGTTTAGATTGCTTGCTGATCCACCGCCCAGACTACTTAATGCAGGCAGATGAAGTCGCTGAAGCATTCAATACCTTGAGAGCGCGTGGTGATGTATTGCACTTCGGGGTTTCTAACTTTACCACCAGTCAGTTTGAGTTATTGCAGTCGCGGTTGGATTTCCCGCTGCAAACCAACCAAATTGAGTTCTCTCCCTATCAGATGAATGCATTAGACGACGGTACTTTAGATCAGTGTCAACGTTGGCGCATAAACCCGATGTGTTGGTCGCCGCTGGCGGGCGGCGAGATATTTACGAGTATGACTGAAAAGGCACACAAGTTACGGCAAACACTAGAGCAAATCGCACAGGAAATCGGGGCAAGCGGCCTAGATCAAGTGGTATATGCGTGGTTGTTGAAGCACCCAAGCCAGCCTGCTGTGGTGTTAGGTACGGGGAATATTGAGCGTATTCGCAGTGCAATTTGCGCTCAGCTGCTAGAATTAAGCCATGAGCAATGGTATCGAATATGGCAGGCATCTAAAGGCCATGCAGTACCTTAAATATCACATCTGGGTGTGGCTAATTGCAATGAGTCTTAGCTTTAGCCTCGTTGCGCAGCCCCAGCTGCAGCTTTATACAGAGCACTGGCCGCCCTACAACTACCTTAATGAGCAGGGTCAGGTGGTTGGCCGGGCAACGCAAGCTGTGCGTGGGGCTTTAGAAGCCGCCAATATTGATGCTGATATTCACCTGACTACTTGGGCGCGAGCCTATAATTTAGCTAAAACTCGCGCTAACCACGGTATATTCGCAATTTATAAAACCGCACAGCGGCACCAGTTATTTCACTGGTTTTGTCCCATCAGTGCGCCCACCCCTATGTTTATCTACAAGCGCAGTGATGATCAGCGCATAAAAGTGCATTCATTGGCTGATGTGAAGCAGTATACGCTCGCAGTGAGTCGAGACGGCTGGGCTCATCAGCATTTGCGGCAACAGGGGTTTAGTGATGAGCGGCACTTAGATGTGGCGGCTAGCATTGAGGTCAGCATGACTAAATTTCTAGCTGGAAGGTTAGATTTAATTTTAAATACAGAAGCTGCGATGACCTTAGCGCTGCGCCAAAGGGAGTTATCGGCCAATACAGTAATCAAGGTGTGGGAGTTACAGCAAAGTCAACGAACGCCATTATGCTTGGCAGTGAATAAACACTCTGATCCTCAATTAGTGCAAGCTCTAAAGCAGGTTTTTGATGAGAAAAATAAAAGATAAAGGGCCTGACGGCCCCTGGTTTGCAGCAACAATAAGTCGGTAAATACCTACAAATCAAAGTCCATACTGTAGGACACGTAGGCTTTCAAATCGTCATCAGCATCAAGATCAGTTTGCAACAGGCCAAGTGTGAACCCGGCTTTACTAATGCTGACGCCATAATCTAAGTAACTATCATCTTCACCATACCACTCCCGAACGGTGTCACCACTTGAGTGGCCTAGGTGGAATGCGAGCTCAGTGTCGGTGAAAACTGGAAAGCTGGCATTGAGCTCTAAATAAAGCATATCTTCTTCACTGGTGGCATCGTCTTCGGCATTAAGTAGGTAGCTCGCTCCTGCGCTCAGCCATTGCCAGCTTAGTGAACCATAAACCTCACCAAAGCCAATATCGTCAGCGGCATCAGGGTAGGCATAATAGATATAGCCAACGTCGTAATCGATTTCTCCCGCTGTGCCGCCAAAGCCAGCGTACAAATCCATTTCATAACTAGTGCTTGCGGCTTCGCCGAAATCAATATTGGATAGCCAAGTCCCCATATAGAAGCCACTGTCCGTAGCATAATCTAAGCCGCCCGATACTGCGGCTTGGTCATCACTTTGTGTGATCCCTCGCCAATAATAGTTTGAACTAGCCGCCACATTCGCAGTTAGACTGTTCTTAGCATGACCTGTAATAGGCAACAGGGCGAGACAGAGTAGCCCCGAGACTTGCCAGCGTGTTGTTTTTATCATTGTTTCATTCCCGTTTTCGCGCTGTGTTGGCATAAACAGGGCAAAGGCCATGCCAGAGTATGAAATAAATTAATAATTAAATATTTTTCAACAGCTTGGTATTGATTTTTGGAAATGGCCTGATTTCACAAAGTGATCTGTTGCACGACCCTGGTGCATATTTTATGCGGATGCACCGAGATAATTCACACCACCGTGGCTTGTTATGCGCTGGTACTGTTGCTGCAAACCAGGGGGAGGAGCTTGATAAGCTGGAGCGCCGAGCGGCGCTCTGTATGGGATGAGGGGTTAACCGAAAATGGTGCGCATCAAGGTGAGGGTATCATTGATGCTGCGGCCTTTCTCCACTTCGGCGATGATAGAGTCGCGCTTGGCGCGAATATGCTCTGGGATATCATCTTCGGCTAAAGCTCTATCTACCAGCGTTGCTGCAGACTCTTTGCTGCGTCTAGGTGCTTTGCTGGAAGATGAACGCTTCGGCTTATGGAGCAGCTTGTAGTAGTTTGATTGCTGCGCACTATCCTCGGCGAAATAGAAAAATAAGCATGGTAAGAGTGCTTTGTTGGCACACAAGCGTTGCTCTAGGTCATTGTCGCCGCTGGCCATAGTGTACCAGGGTAGACGAGTTATAGTGCATACCAGCTCCTGCCAATATCGCTCGAAGTCACGGTTACTCAATTTGGCAACACCTAGCGCAGCGCACAAAGTATCTAATTTAGCTTGGCTGGCAGGAGTGAATACATCGGGTCGGCGCGTGGCTAACAGGCGCGTTGCCGGAGCAAGTGTAGGCTTTTCATCGGCATCGATGAAGATGCTTTGATAGGCTGTAACAAAGGCACTGTAATGCTCGCGCGTTACCTCTCCTTGTAGTGGAATGTGCGCCAAAGCCTGATCAAAAAGAGCTGGGAAATCAGCCAGCAATTGGTGAAATGCTTTATTGCTTCTCGTTGCAGCAAAGAGCTCGACATCAAAGCGGTAGACTGCTGGGTCATGGTTGTTGAGGTGTTTACCCGCGACTACAAGGCGGTCCTCTTTACTGAGTTCAGCTAACGACTGTTCCCGTAACCTGTCGATGTAGTCACATAAGGCTAAGTGTTCATCTAATAAAACGCGTGATTGCTGCTGTTGCAAGTATTCACATAGCACTGGCCAGGGAGTAATACGTAAGGCCTTCAGTTGCAAAAAGCTAATGGCTTCAGTAAGCAGTGTTTGTAGCTTCTTTACACAAGGGAGCTGCTGAGGCTCTAGTAACTCGTAGTTTAGGCGGTTATTGAGTGCGTCAAGTAACTCATAACACCAACCTAAGAACTCGTCTGGGTGGTTTTCAACCTTCACCGCCATTAGATTTAGGCTGATATCGGTCGCCTGTTTTAAAATATTTTGATAAATCTGACTTTCTTGTTCACCCAGCGCCATTTTTGATGGGGATATAAGCAACTTCTTCATGCTTGGTACTACAACTCCACTTGATACAACACAGCCCACTTTAAGCGGGGCTGTGCATCATACTGACATTGTGTGTTGATGCAATATTGACTTTGCTGTTTTAAGTAGCCCGGTGGCTTATCTACTATAGGGAGCACACATATAATCATAGCGTTGTAGGTTGAGCCCCCATTGACGATATGAATCCGTGTGCGTAAAACCAAGTTTTTGCAAAATGCGTACAGAGCCCGTGTTGGCACTATCTACTTCGGCATAAACTCCTGGTAATGCGAGGGTGGTTAGCCCATATGTCATGACGCTTTGTGCCGCCTCATAGCCAAGACCCTGTTGCCAATACTGAGGAAGCATGCGGTAGCCTAAATCAGCAAGCTGTTGTTGCGGGTTGAACTTAAAACCACAAAATCCAATTAACCTGTTGTGTTGCTTGTGTATCAAGGCATAGCGAGCGTAACCATAACGTTCATATTCGTGTAACCAAACCTCTTTGATGAGGCGCCGAGCCTGTTCGCTGGTGCTTATCTGAGCGGGGTCTCCGGTATATCGAGTGACTTCGGTGTTGGCATTAAATGCGCGCACTGCTTCGGCATCAGCAAGCCGGAAATGACGCATCTGCAGCCTTGGTGTGTCTATTAATAGGGTCATGTTAGCTCCTTTTCGTTTGACAACCAGTGTAATGGCACGTAAAAAAGCAAAACAGACACAGTGAAAATGAAAAATAAGCAATACAGATGCCTAGTTTTATCTATCAGCGAGAGGCCGAGGTACTAGCTAAGTCAATTAATAATGGCCAATTAAAACAGGGTGATAGGCTTCTTTCTGTTCGAGATTTCGCTCGTGAAAGAAAAGTTGGGATATCGACAGCTGCTAAAATTTATGAACATTTGCAAAGACAGCAACTCATTGAGGCCCGGCCGCGCAGTGGTTATTACGTTTGTGCTCGTCAACAAAGCACTGCGCAACAAAACTTTGGTGATAAATTAATCCCAAGTGAGCTGATTTCCATGCCGTTACACAAAGCGGTGCAATACAGTTTTAACGACGCAGATATAGTGCCGCTATCCTGCACTGGGCCAAGTACGGTATTAGATAACGAAGCGCTACTCACGCGGGCGCAAAAGCGTGTGCGCAGGCAGCGCCCATTTAAATTACTCCAAGACAATCGTGAAGCCGGTATTGATTCGCTGCGTCAAGAAATTGCGACACATTATGCGTTGAGTCAGCAGCTTATAAATCCAGCCGAGGTCGTGATCACCCATGGACGCAGTTCGGCACTTACTTTGGCGTTAAAGGGATTAGGGTTGAGTGAGCATAAGGTGGCAGTTGAGTCTCCAAGCTCATTTTTTATATTGGCGCATTTGCACCACAGCGCTCAAGCTTATGTGGGTGTCCCTATACAGCCCGACTTCGAAACCGAATTGGCATTATTGGAGCAGGCTCGGCAAGAGCATGACATTCGCGCTTATATTTTTAACCCTAATTATCAAGATCCGACAGGGCGCCTGCTGAGCGAACAACAAAAACGTGCATTGTTGGCTTGGGCGCAGCGCCATGATGTTGCGCTAATCGAATATGACCGTGGTGAGCTTAGTTTTAGTGAGTTTCGACCTCCGTCAATTGCGAGCCTCTTAGATGAAGATAGCTCTCTAGCGGTGATCAGCATATGTGACTACAGTGATACACTGTCCTTTGCTCTAACCTTGGGGTATATGCTCTGCCGTAATTGCGCTGCTGATATTATTTTGACTAAATCAGTGCTTAGTGAGGCGAGCGACATCGCGAGCCAAGAGCTGGTTACTCATTTGTATCGCAGTGGTGACTATCGCCGTTTAACCCGACGTTTACGAGCGCAACTATTAAGGCAGTACCAGCAGGTTGATGAAATTTTCAATCACTTTGGCGTTGCGCATTTGTACCAAGACATCGGTGGTGGGCCAAGCTTATGGTTTGAGCTTCCTCAAGGGGGCTGCAGTGATGAGCTATGGCAACGGTTGATTACTCGGCGTATCGCCATTGCGCCTGGCGAACTCTTTATGCCACAAATCGATTATGCGCGTTTTTTTCGTATGACCTTCGCCCTACCTTGGGATAAAACCATGGCGCAAGCAGTGCATACGCTGGCTCAGCAACTATCATCCTATATTCATGAACTTTAACTACAATTACACAGATAACTACTTTAGTTTATGCTAAACACATTTGCTTTAATGGAACGAGGTTCACCATGAAGACCCTAGCCAAGGTTTTGGGCGTAATCATAGTCGTAATTATCGGCTTACTCATCGCCATTCCTTTCTTTATTCCTGTCGATGCCATCTTCAATAAAGTGTCAGAGCAGGTACAAAGCACCACTGGGCGCACACTGACGATTGCCGGCGATAAAGACTTAGCGATTTTCCCTTCACTGCGATTAGAGCTTAATGATGTTAGCTTTAGCAATATGGAAGGGGGATCGCGAGCCAATATGGCGACGATGAAACAATTGGATGTGCATATCCCCTGGAGCACCTTATTCTCTGGCGAAGTGAAGCTGGATAAGTTTGTTATCCGTGAGCCGGATGTGTTGCTGGAAACAAATGCCCAAGGCCAAGGCAATTGGCAGCTCTTTGATAAGGTCGCAACTGAGCAATCGCAACAAAGCACTGAGCAAGGCCAAGTCAAGCTGCCAGACAACTTTGATATTGAGCTTGGAGAAGTAGCTATTTATGGTGGTCAGTTTACCTATCTGGACGGGCAAACTGGAAGTAAACAACAAATTAGCGACTTGGAATTAGCGGTATTACTTAAATCGTTACGCCAACCTTTAGAATTAGAAGGGGGCATAACGTACATGGGTGAGCGGTTTAACCTTGATATAGAATTGGATAACCCAATCAAAGCCATCGAAGGTCGACCATTTACGCTTACGCAAAACTTAACATCTGCGCTTGTTGATATGGAATTCAAAGGCAACATTGCTGAGCAGGGTGGAAATATTAGCGGCACTTTGATGTTGCAAGGGGATTCGGTGAAGCGCATTGCCAAGTGGCAAGGCGTTGAGCTTAATGCCAAAGACAACGCGTTTAATGATTTCCGTGTAGAGGGCAGTATGCAACTGCAAGGACAGGCTTTTACTATTAATAAGCTCGTGGCGACGTTAGATCAGCTTGCCATCGAAGGTATGAGTACGATTCACCTTGGCGAGCGTTTAGCGCTTACTGCCAACGTAGATTTGGGCATGCTAGATTTAAACCCTTACTTACCGGAGCCTGCCGCGAATACCGAGCAACCAAGTAACGATGATTCTCAGGCTCAACCCATAGAGTGGGATGATACGCCGATAGATCTTTCTGCCCTGAATGCCCTTGATGCCGATATTGTGGTTCGCTCAAGCGGCTTAAAAGCGCGTGATATTACACTCGGTGAGAACCAATTCAGTATTAAGCTTGATAATGCCGTAGCCACTCTCAGTATGGATAAATTCGCCGCCTATGAAGGCCAGGGAACCGGCAAAGTAACGCTGAACGCAGCGCGACAGCCTTACCAAATCGATACTCAGTTTGACCTCAGTGGTATAAATGCTGAGCCTCTTCTTAGCGATGCGGTGAAGTTTGATAAGTTAATGGGCAAAGGAGCGCTTAATTGGCAACTGACTACCGAAGGGCAAAGCCAACAAGAGTTCGTTGATGCGCTGGCTGGCAAATTAGCATTCAGTTTTGCCGATGGTGCTGTTAAAGGAGCGAACATTGCTGAATTGGTGCGAAAGGCGAAGGAACTCGTTAAGGGAAATACATCCGCACTGTCACAAGGCCTTAATACTGGCTTTGATAAGTCACAGCAGACAGACTTTACCGCTTTAACGGGGAGTATGAACTTTACCAAAGGCGTTGGCGTCAACTCAGATTTATCGTTGCTAAGCCCGCTCATTCGTATTACTGGTGAAGGCCAAGTGGATCTCCCCGCGACCAAGGTAAACTACCGCTTAGTAACGGGGATTGTGGATTCAATCGAAGGTCAAGGCACCACCGATGACAGTACCGGTTTCAAAATTCCGGTTCGTATAAAAGGTCCTTTCCATGACGTGGCGGTTAACTTGGACGTTGGTGAGGCTGCCAAAGAGGAAGTGAAAGAAAAAGCCAAAGAAAAAGTAAAAGACAAACTCAAAGGCTTGTTTGGCGGCTAATTCCCCCCATATATATATACAGCAGCAAGGCACTTTTGTGCCTTGGTGATTTTATAAGCAATTGATGGTGCGAAAAATAGCCTGTTTTCGATAATTTTCTGTTCTCACCTTAGGGCCCTCAGAGCCTTTATTAACCGAGCTAAGTAAAGAAATTAATTAAAAATTAGCCTACCTTTTGCCCGCCATTACTGATACAATTGCCCGCCCTCAGCACACAAGTAACCGAAAAGTTGCCTGTTAATTGAGCGGATAATTTATTTAATGCCTTAATTTTTAACGGAATTATGGCGAGTTGTAACTACACCGGAGCACATTAAGATGATCCAAATGCAAACTCAGCTGGACGTTGCAGATAACAGCGGCGCCCGCAAAGTGCAGTGTATTAAAGTCCTTGGCGGTTCACACCGTCGTTACGCATCGGTTGGTGACATCATTAAAGTTGCTGTTAAGGAAGCGATTCCTCGCGGCAAAGTTAAAAAAGGTGATGTTAAAAACGCGGTTGTTGTGCGTACCAAAAAAGGCGTTCGTCGTCCAGACGGCTCTTTGATCCGTTTCGATAGCAATGCGGCTGTTATCTTAAACGATAGCAACCAGCCAATCGGAACCCGTATCTTCGGCCCTGTGACTCGTGAACTTCGTACTGAAAAGTTCATGAAGATCGTTTCACTAGCACCAGAAGTACTATAAGGAGTCGATCATGGCAGCAAAAATCCGTCGTGATGACGAAGTAATCGTACTGGCCGGTAAAGACAAAGGTAAGCGCGGTAAAGTGCTTTCAGTTGTTACTGAAACTGGTCGAGTATTTGTTGAAGGCGTAAACCTTATCAAGAAGCACCAAAAGCCTGTTCCTCAGTTGAACCAAGCTGGCGGTATTGTTGAGAAAGAAGCGTCTATCGACGTATCAAACGTTGCGATCTACAACTCGGAAACGGGTAAAGCAGATCGTGTAGGTTTCAAGATTGAAGACGGTAAGAAATTACGTATCTTCAAATCTACTGGTAAAACTATTTAATAGTTGGAGTAGACGATGGCGAAACTGCATGAAGTATATAAAGACAAAGTAGTCGCTGAACTTCAAAAGAAGTTTGGTTTCAGCTCTGTCATGCAAGTCCCTCAGATCGAAAAGATCACATTAAACATGGGTGTGGGCGAAGCCCTAGCTGACAAGAAAATTCTAGAAAACGCTGTTGCTGATCTAGAAGCAATCTCTGGTCAGAAGCCTCTTATCACGAAAGCACGCAAATCAGTTGCTGGCTTTAAGATCCGTGAAGGCTACCCAATTGGTTGTAAAGTAACCCTACGTGGCGAGCGTATGTGGGACTTTTTTGAGCGTTTGGTTTCAATCGCTATCCCGCGTATTCGCGATTTCCGTGGTGTAAGCGCTAAGTCTTTCGACGGTCGCGGCAACTACAGCATGGGCGTACGTGAACAAATCATCTTCCCAGAAATCGATTATGATCGTGTAGACCGTGTACGTGGTCTAGACATCACTATCACTACTTCTGCGCAGAATGATGAGGAAGGCCGTGCGTTGTTAGAAGCGTTTAACTTCCCATTCAAGAAATAAGGGTAGGGTTATGGCAAAGAATTCAATGAAAGCGCGCGAAGCAAAGCGCACTAAACTAGTTGCCCAATACGCTGAAAAGCGTGCGGCACTAAAAGCTATCATCAGCGATGTTAATTCATCAGATGAAGAGCGTTGGGACGCGGTTCTGAAGCTTCAGACTCTTCCGCGTGATTCAAGCCCTGCACGTCAACGTAATCGTTGTAACATCACGGGCCGCCCACATGGTTACCTTCGCAAGTTCGGCCTAAGCCGTATCAAAGTTCGCGAAGCAGCTATGCGCGGTGAAATTCCTGGCCTTAAAAAGGCTAGTTGGTAATAGAATCACGGGAGTAAGACAATGAGCTTGCAAGATCCTATTGCGGATTTGTTCACACGTATCCGTAACGGCCAGACTGCGAAGAAGGTTTCTATCTCAATGCCATCTTCAAAGCTGAAAATAGCAGTTGCTAAAGTACTAACTGATGAAGGTTATGTTTCTGGTTACTCAGTAACAGAAGGCGCTAAACCTGAACTAAACATCGAGCTTAAGTACTTCGAAGGCAAAGCTGTAATCGAAAACATCCAGCGTGTTAGCCGCCCTGGTCTACGTATCTATAAGAAACGTGACGCATTACCTAAGGTAATGGGTGGTCTAGGTATCGCTATCGTATCAACTTCTAAAGGCCTGATGACTGACCGTGCTGCGCGTAGCGCTGGCGTGGGCGGTGAAATCATTGGCTTTGTAGCGTAATCGGAGGGGACTATGTCGCGTATAGCAAAGGCACCTATTAATGTTCCAGCCGGTGTAGAAATCACGCTAAAAGGCCAGGACATCACAGTTAAAGGTAAGAATGGTGAACTTAGCCGTGCTATCAACGAAGCGGTTGAAGTTTCATTCGAAGACAATGTAATCACCACTAAACCTGTAGAAGGCGTTGCTAACGCTTGGGCTCAAGCTGGTACTGCACGTGCACTTATCAACAACATGATTGTTGGTGTGAACGACGGTTACGAGAAGAAGCTACAGCTAGTTGGTGTTGGTTACCGTGCTGCGGTGAAAGGTAAAGTACTAGATTTAACGCTAGGCTTCTCACACCCAGTCAACTTCGAGATCCCAGAGGGCATCACGATTGAAGCTCCGAGCCAAACTGAGATCGTTGTTAAGGGCGCAGACAAGCAGCTAGTTGGTCAAACTGCTGCAAACATTCGCGCATACCGTGAGCCAGAGCCTTATAAAGGTAAAGGTGTTCGCTATGCTGACGAATACGTGCGTCGTAAAGAGGCTAAGAAGAAGTAAGGTAGGACGATGGATAAGAGAACAGCACGTCTACGTCGCGCTAAGCGCTCACGTAGAAATTTTATTGAACAGGGCAAAATCCGCCTTGTTATCCACCGCACGCCACGTCACATCTATGCTCAGGTTATTAATGCTGAGGGTAGTGTACTGGCTGCTGCTTCTACTGTTGAGAAAGCAATTGCTGAAACAGTTAAAGGCACTGGCAACATCGAAGCTGCTCAAGCAGTGGGTAAAGCAGTTGCAGAACGTGCGGCTGAAAAAGGCGTTAACGAAAGTATCGCTTTTGACCGCAGTGGCTTTAAATATCACGGCCGTGTGAAGGCGCTTGCGGATGCAGCGCGTGAAGCCGGTCTGCAATTCTAGGAGTAGACAATGGCTAACGTAGAAGCAAAGCAACAACAGCCTGATTTGGCTGAAAAGCTAATCGCGGTAAACCGTGTGTCTAAGGTGGTTAAAGGTGGTCGTATCTTTAGCTTCACTGCACTTACAGTAGTAGGTGACGGCGCAGGTAAAGTAGGTTTTGGTTATGGTAAAGCACGTGAAGTTCCAGCTGCTATTCAAAAAGCAATGGAAAAAGCACGTCGTAACATGATCAAGGTAGAGCTTAAAGGCAATACACTTCAGCACCCTATCAAGGGTCGTCACGCTGGTTCTAAAGTGTACATGCAACCAGCATCTGAAGGTACTGGTATCATCGCCGGTGGTGCGATGCGTGCAGTACTAGAAGTAGCTGGTGTACAAAACGTATTGTCAAAAGCCTACGGTTCGACTAACCCGATCAACGTTGTTCGCGCAACTATCTCAGCACTAGAGAACATGAAGTCTCCAGAAGCAGTTGCTGCGAAGCGTGGTCTTAGCGTTGAAGAAATTTTGGGGTAAGACACCATGGCAAATACAGTAAAAGTAACTCAAGTACGTAGTTCAATCGGCCGCTTGCCGAAGCATAGAGCTACATTACGTGGCCTTGGTTTACGTCGTATCAACCACACTGTAGAGCTAGAAGATACGCCTTCAGTACGTGGTATGATCAACCAAGTTTCTTACATGGTTAAGGTTGAGGGGTAATTCGAATGAATTTGAATACACTTTCACCTGCTGCAGGTGCAAAATCAGCCGGCAAACGTGTGGGCCGTGGTATCGGTTCTGGCCTAGGTAAAACTGGTGGCCGTGGTCACAAAGGTCAAAAATCACGTTCTGGTGGTAAAGTGCGCGTTGGTTTCGAAGGCGGTCAAATGCCTATGCAACGTCGTCTACCTAAGTTTGGTTTCACTTCACGCAAGTCTCTTGCGACTAAAGAAGTGAATCTATTCGAAATCGCTAAAGTTGAAGGCGATGTGGTAGATCTAAACGCGTTACAAGCAGCTGGTCTGGTTAAGAAGAACATCCAGTTCGTTAAAGTAGTTAAATCTGGTGAAGTTTCTCGCGCCGTCACTGTTAAAGGTCTTAAAGTGACCAAAGGTGCACGCGAAGCGATTGAAGCTGCCGGAGGCAAGGTAGAAGAGTAAGGAAGTACTTTATGGCTAAACCAGGTCACGATATGCAAAGTGCACAAAGCGGGCTTGCGGAGTTGAAGCGTCGTTTACTATTTGTACTCGGTGCTATCATTATTTACCGTTTAGGTTCATTCGTGCCGATCCCTGGGATTGACGCCGCTGTACTTGCCGAATTCTTCGAGCAACAGAAGGGCACCATTGTTGAAATGTTCAACATGTTCAGCGGTGGTGCGCTTGAGCGTGCTTCGGTACTTGCACTGGGTATTATGCCCTATATTTCGGCCTCAATTATCATGCAGCTACTAACGCATATACATCCTGCGATGGTAGAGCTGAAAAAAGAGGGTGAACAGGGGCGTAAGAAAATCAGTCAGTACACGCGTTATGGTACGCTCGTGCTTGCTACGTTCCAATCAATCGGTATTGCTACTGGCTTACCGAACATGATGGACGGGTTAGTTGTTAACCCCGGTTTTGGTTTCTATTTCACTGCTGTAGTGAGCTTAGTAACCGGCTGTATGTTCTTAATGTGGTTGGGCGAACAAATTACAGAGCGTGGTATCGGTAACGGTATCTCAGTTCTGATCTTTGTTGGTATCGTAGCTAACCTGCCGTCTGCTATTGGTTCGACAGCCGAAATGGCGCGCCAAGGTGAATTGAACATTTTGGTACTGGTATTGATTGCGGTAATCGTGTTTGCCGTTACTTACTTGGTGGTTTTCTTTGAACGTGGTCAACGTCGTATTGTTGTTAACTACGCAAAGCGCCAACAAGGTCGTCAGGTGTACGCTGCTCAAAGCACACACTTGCCGTTGAAAGTAAATATGGCTGGGGTTATTCCACCAATCTTTGCTAGTAGTATCATTCTGTTCCCTGGTACAATTGCAAGCTGGTTCGGCCAGGGTGAAGGTCCTGTAGCTGACGTGTTACAAGCCATTTCCACAGCATTGACTCCGGGTCAACCGCTGTACGCAATGGTCTTGGCTGCTGCTATTATCTTTTTCTGCTTTTTCTACACTGCGTTGGTTTTCAACCCGCGTGAAACTGCAGACAACCTGAAAAAATCTGGAGCTTTCATTCCAGGTATTCGTCCAGGTGAGCAGACATCGAAATACATTGATAAAGTAATGACACGCCTGACATTGGCAGGTGCCTTGTACATTACCTTTATCTGTCTAGTGCCCGAGTTTATGACCATGGCATGGCAAACGCCATTCTACTTCGGCGGTACATCAATCTTGATTATCGTTGTTGTGATCATGGACTTTATGGCACAAGTACAGACCCATCTGATGTCACATCAGTATGATTCTGTGCTGAAAAAAGCAAACCTTAAAGGCTATGGCCGATAAGGTCGGTTTACGGAGTTGAGTAATGAAAGTACGTGCTTCCGTTAAGAAAATCTGCCGTAACTGCAAAGTAATCAAACGTGCCGGCGTTGTACGTGTGATTTGCAGTGAGCCTAAGCACAAGCAAAGGCAAGGCTAATTAAACAAGTCATGCAGGCTGAGTGGTATGCTCGGCCTGTGTTTTTCATTGTAGTTTGGTCATCACTTGAGTATCCTAACGGGCTTTTCGAGAAGATGATTACCAAATTTAAACTATAGGAGATGTGTTAGTGGCCCGTATAGCTGGCATTAACGTTCCTGATCATAAACATGCGGTTATTGGTTTAACCTCAATTTATGGTGTAGGTAAAACCCGCGCTAAGGCGATCTTGGCAGCGGTAGGTATCGCAGAAGATACTAAAATCGGTGAACTAAATGACGAAACTCTTGACACGCTTCGTGAAGAAGTTGGCAAGTACACTGTAGAAGGTGATCTTCGTCGTGAAGTTACTTTGAACATCAAGCGTCTTATGGACCTTGGTTGCTTCCGTGGTTTACGTCACCGTCGTTCGCTACCACTACGTGGTCAGCGTACTAAGACTAACGCGCGTACTCGTAAGGGTCCTCGCAAGCCTATCAAGAAATAAGGTGGGGTAAATTATGGCTAAAGCACCAATTCGTCGTAAGAAGGTCAAAAAGCAAGTTGCTGATGGCATGGCTCACGTTCATGCGTCTTTCAACAACACTATTGTTACGATTACAGACCGTCAAGGTAATGCACTTTCTTGGGCAACTGCCGGTGGTTCAGGTTTCCGTGGTTCACGTAAATCTACACCATTCGCTGCTCAGGTAGCTGCAGAGCGTGCAGGTACTGCTGCACAAGAATACGGTTTGAAGAACTTAGAAGTATTCATTAAAGGTCCAGGTCCAGGCCGTGAGTCTGCTGTACGTGCATTGAATGCTGCTGGTTTCCGTATCACAAACATCACTGACGTGACGCCAATTCCACACAATGGTTGTCGTCCACCGAAGAAACGTCGCGTATAACAATAGGTTAGGAGAAAGAACATGGCAAGATATTTGGGCCCTAAGCTCAAGCTAAGTCGTCGTGAAGGTACTGACCTGTTCCTTAAGAGCGGCGTACGAGCTATCGACTCTAAGTGTAAACTTGAGACAGCACCTGGTCAGCACGGCGCCCGTAAGGGTCGTTTATCTGACTACGGTCTACAGCTACGTGAAAAGCAAAAGGTTCGTCGTATGTACGGCATCCTTGAAAAGCAATTCCGTAACTACTACAAAGAAGCTGCTCGCCTTAAAGGCAATACAGGTGAAAACCTACTTCAGCTTCTAGAGCAACGTCTAGACAATGTTGTATATCGCATGGGTTTTGCAAGCACACGTGCTGAAGCGCGTCAGCTAGTAAGTCACAAAGCGATTATGGTTAATGGTCGTGTTGTAAACATTCCTTCTTTCAACGTTACTCCTGAAGATCAGGTAGAAATTCGTGAGAAGTCGAAGAAGCAAGCACGTATCGTTGGAGCTCTAGAATTGGCTGAGCAACGTGAGAAGCCAACTTGGGTTGAAGTTGACGGTAAGAAAATGGAAGGTACTTTTAAGCGCCTGCCTGAGCGTTCTGATCTGTCTGCGGACATTAACGAACAACTAATCGTCGAACTTTACTCGAAGTAAAGTTAAGAGTTAAGAGAGGATAAAATGCAGGGTTCTGTAACCGAATTCCTAAAACCAAGGTTAGTCGATATCGACGCTATCAACCCAACTCGTTCAAAAGTGGTACTAGAGCCGCTTGAGCGTGGTTTTGGTCACACTCTAGGAAACGCTCTACGTCGTATTCTGTTGTCATCTATGCCTGGATGCGCAGTTACTGAGGTAGAAATTGATGGCGTTTTACATGAGTACAGCGCGAAAGAAGGCGTACAAGAAGACATCATTGAAATCCTGTTAAACCTTAAAGGTCTAGCAGTTAATATCGAAGGCAAAGATGAAGTTTTTCTGACCCTGACTAAATCTGGTGTAGGCCCTGTGACTGCGGCAGATATCCAGCACGATGGTGATGTAACAATCAGCAATCCTGATCACGTAATTTGTCATTTAACAACTGACAATAGCGAGATCAGCATGCGCATCCGTGTTGAGCGTGGTCGTGGTTATGTACCAGCTTCTAGCCGCGTATCCTCTGAAGACGATGAGCGCCCAATCGGCCGTTTGTTGCTTGATGCATCATTCAGCCCAGTTGAGCGTATTGCGTACTCGGTCGAATCAGCACGTGTTGAACAACGTACTGACTTAGACAAGTTAATCATTGATATGGAAACAAACGGCACTTTAGATCCTGAAGAAGCGATCCGCCGTGCGTCGACCATTCTTGCTGAGCAATTAGAAGCATTCGTAGACTTACGTGATGTTTCTGAGCCAGAAGAGAAGGAAGAGAAGCCAGAATTCGATCCTATTCTGCTTCGTCCAGTTGATGATCTTGAGCTAACAGTTCGTTCAGCAAACTGCTTGAAAGCCGAGCAAATTCAATATATCGGTGATTTAGTACAGCGTACCGAAGTTGAGCTTCTGAAAACACCTAACTTAGGTAAGAAGTCTCTAACTGAGATCAAAGACGTGCTTGCATCACGTGGTCTTTCTCTAGGCATGCGCCTAGAAAACTGGCCGCCAGCAAGCTTAGCTGAGTAATCTAAATCACTATATTTAGTTTAGTTAGAAGGATAGGGTCATGCGCCATCGTAAGAGTGGTCGTCAATTAAACCGTAACAGCAGCCATCGCAAAGCGATGTTCAGCAATATGGCTGGTTCTTTGGTGAAGCACGAAATCATCAAAACAACATTGCCTAAAGCGAAAGAGCTGCGCCGTGTAATTGAACCTTTAATCACACTGGCTAAGACTGATAGCGTTGCAAATCGCCGTTTAGCATTTGCTCGCACGCGTGATAAAGAAGTTGTTGGTAAGTTGTTTAGCGAGATTGGTCCTCGCTACGAAGGCCGTCCTGGTGGTTACACTCGTATTTTGAAGTGTGGCTTCCGTGCAGGCGACAACGCACCAATGGCTTACATTGAACTAGTAGATCGCCCAGTTGCGAGCGAAGACGTTCAAGAAGACGCACAGTCTGCAGAGTAAGTCGTAAAAGACACAAAAAGCCGAGCTTATGCTCGGCTTTTTCTTTTTATGGCCAAAATTAAATTTCAGCTCTTCTATATATAGCTATTTAGCTAAACCCTTCTCTATATAAAACATCTTAAATGTAGCAATTTAGATCTTAAATAGATCTATAACAGTTAAATACAGTAGTTTTAGTTTTATTTTTGTTCAAACGATCCATTTTTTGCAGTTTTCTTTAAAAAAGGGGTTGCGTTGATTTTGTTTCTCCCTATAATGCGCTCCCACTGACACGGCAGACAGCAACGGATAACGAGCTAAACGCGGTGTT